>JBFLXP010000407.1:0-2920 GCA_040757315.1 Nitrospirota bacterium | reverse complement strand
ACTGATTATTAACCCGGCAATAAAGAAACATGTCCTCGCCTTGTCATGCCGGCTTGTCCGGCCATCCAGAATGCCTTGAAAATACTGGATTCCCGTTTTCACGGGAATCACGTTTTCTTCCAATCTGTCAGTTTGTACACAACCTCCAATTAGAGTCCATTCAGATGAATGCCGATTATTCTCCCTCACCTACCCCTTACCAAAAACATCCCTCCGCATCGGAAGCGCAAAACAGAACCTGCTCCCCTCGCCATATTTGCTCGTCACCCTCAGAAAACCTTTATGTAAGGATACAAGTCCTCTCGCAATGCTCAAGCCGAGTCCGGTTCCCTCATATTCACGGACCGCGGTAAAATCGACCTGATGAAATTTATCGAAAATTTTTGTGAGATTCTCTTCCTTTATGCCTATGCCGGTATCTTCAATGCAGATCTCCAGGAATGACGACGACTCTGCCGACTTCCGGCTCGTAACTGTGATCATGCCTTTACGGGTAAATTTTACGGCGTTCGACATCAAATTCACCAGAATCGTTCTCACCCGTTCCTCGTCTCCATAAACTGAACGATTCTCGCGGTCGAGGTTGACGACAAGCCCGAGTTCTTTCCGTTCTACGAGGGGTTCGAATGAAGAAACCACGGATTGTATCAGCACATTGATGTCGAGTTCTCTGACGTCGAGTTCCATTTTTCCAGATTCGATTTTCGATATATTGAGTACGTCTTCAATCAGCTTCAGCAGATGTTTTGCGTTCCCCCTCACTTTCAGCAGGCTTCTCTCCTGGTCCGGCGTCAAAGGTCCATCGACCCTGTCAAGCAATACCTCCGTATACCCCATGATAGAGTTCATGGGCGTGCGGAGTTCATGGGATACGTTTGCCAGAAAGGCGGATTTCAATCTGTCGAGTTCCTGAAGTTCGATTTTATCCTCTTTTAGTTGTTCAATGAACTTAGTGCGTTCGCTCACAAGCCGTTCCAGTGCATGTTTATCCTCTGTAATAACGAGATACGACTTGTATATTCTGATAAAGAAAAGGCTTACCGAACCGACAAAAAACAGGGCGAGGCTGTTGAGGCTTCCGGTCACAGGCTCGAAGAACTTCCAGATGTCCTGGTAGCCTGTCGGAATGAGGATGTGCCGCAGGATATGACCGAAGGAGCGCGACAGCGAGAACAACAGCCATGAAAACGACAACCACATCATATAGTTCCACATGACATTCTCTCTGTCTTTTCTGTAAAGTTGAATGGCGCAATTGAAACTCAGGACCGACAGAACAATGAACAGACTATTGCCTATCATGTCCGACACCAGGATCGGGAACAACGGGAGAAGTACAGTCGCCGAGGCTTCAGCTTGTTCTTTGCGCAGCAATTGTCTCAGTCCGGCGTAGAAAAGAAGCATGGCAACGTTAAGAAGCACAAAGTCGAGCCTTCCCAGATAGTAGAAATATTCCAGACGCTGGATGTCTATAGTCAGGGTGAAGTACTGCCAACCTTCCGTACTGCCTATGGTCTGAGGGACCGAAACAATCTCCGCAATGCGGCCGACGAACACATTCAGATCCCAAATAACAAAGAAACAGAGCGACAGGGATATGTATTTCCAGCCTCCCTGCCGATGCAATCCGTTCCTGATGACAAACCGGAGGACTAAAAGGAAAGATATGAAAAGAAAAATACGGGCCAACTGGTGAGTATAAATCGCGGGGTATTCATGAGGGACATATCCCCATGCAAGAGCCGGGGAAAGGAGCAAAAAAATCAGGACTACTGAGAATTTCATGGACTATTCATTGAACTTCATTGACCTTGCTTATAATCTCTTTCAGTTCATTCAAAAGATCGTCCTTCGAAAGAACTCCCTTGTTCAGTATGCCTTGAATCCTTCCGTTCAGCTCGTCGATCTCCTTCGAGGTCAGATCCTTGTGGGTGACGATAATGACCGGTATGCCCTTCAGCCCGTCACCGGTTTTCAAATATTCCACGACGTCGAACCCCACTTCGGAAGCGGTGGGGTTCATGACGATAAGATCCGGCCTGAAATCACGTATGGATTTTATTGCGTCGCTGCTGTTATATGCGGTCGTCACCTCATATTCGGCTTCCCGGAGAACACTCCCGATCATCCGCACAGTCTCCGGCTCGTTGTCCACAACGAGAACCCGCGCGATCTTCTTCACCCTTTCCAGGCTCTTCAATTTCCGGAGAAGAAGCTCTTTTTCCACGGGTTTGATCAGATACTCCGTTGCGCCGAGGCTGAACCCAAGCCGCTTTTCGTCGACAATGGACAGAATTATCACCGGGATATCCTGAGTCTCAGGAGTGTTTTTAAGTTCCTGCAGTACCTGCCATCCGTCCTTTTTCGGCATCATAAGGTCCAGGGTAATGGCAAGGGGCTTTATTTCCTTCGCCCGCTCCACGGCATTCTCACCGCTCTCCAAACCTATGACCGCATAGTCGTCGCCAAGATATTTCCGTATGATATCTATCGCCTCAGGGTTGTCGTCTATGGCGAGAACCGTCTTTTTGATTTCTTCTCCGGGAGGACCTTCACAGACCACCGTTTTCTCTCCTTCTTCAGTCTTCAGAACAAGACCTCCTATGAGTTCGCATCCCTTGCAGAAATCCACCTTTTCAGGATATGCCGCTACCTTCATGCCCGCGCAATGAGTTCCGAGGATCATCCAGCACCTCTTCTCGGTGCTTCCATAGGCAGGACAGGTCGGCTGTCCGCATTTGACGTATTCCCAACACCGGATCGGCTTTCCTGCAAACTCCGGTTCTCTGAGAAACGTCTCCACGGGTTTGCCGAAATATTCTGCCAGGCCTTCAGCCATCCTCGCATCAGTTACGGGTTTCGCCGGCTTGTCGAGAATCTCCTTCTTCAGCGGAAGGGTAAAACAGAATTTACTTCCCTC
>JBFLXP010000406.1:0-2935 GCA_040757315.1 Nitrospirota bacterium | reverse complement strand
GATGAAAGATGTCATGCTCCGACTTGATCGGAGCATCCAGTCCCTTATGGATTCCGTCCTCCGACTTGATCGGGGGATCAAGCCGGGGAATGACGTCGTTTTGGTATTTACTTGCCGGAGTAATAATAATGTGGGTTGGTCGGTCAGTAGCGCGTTTGATTTTGGAGAAGCCGGCACAATGCCTGCCATTGTCTCAATTGCGATTTTGAGATTAATACCGACATTTTTTTATATAATATTTAGGTTATGAAAGACTATTACGAACTGCTTGGAGTTTCGCGGGATGCTTCGGAAGTCGATATCAAGAAGGCTTTCAGACAACTTGCCTTGAAATACCATCCCGACAGAAATCCGGACAACAAAGAGTCCGAGGAGAAATTTAAGGAAATAAACGAGGCATATTCGACCCTCATCGATCCTGTCAAGAGGGCGAATTACGACAGGTTCGGCACCGCCGAAGGTGTCGGAGTCGGCGGCGGTTACAGTCCCTTCGGAGCCGGGTTCGGCGACATCTTTGAAGACATTTTCGGTGACTTTTTCGGGACCTTTTCGGGTCGTCGGAGGCCGAGAGCGGCAAAGGGGAACGACCTGCGGTACGACCTCGATATTTCACTTATGGAAGCGGCCTTCGGAGTTGAGAAGACTCTTGAGATACCGAGATTGGACGACTGTACCGACTGCAGAGGCACCGGTTCGGCGCCTGGAAAGGCACCCATAACCTGTCAGAACTGTCAGGGTACGGGACAGATGCGGATACAACAGGGATTTTTCTCAATATCGCGGACTTGCGAAAAGTGCGGCGGCGCCGGAAGGGTCATCACCGACCCCTGCAAGGCCTGCGGCGGCCAGGGCAAAGTCAGAAAATACAGGAGCGTGAATGTAAAGATTCCGGCCGGAGTGGATGCCGGCTCAAGGCTCAGGATGTCTCATGAAGGGGAGAAGGGGCTTTTCGGAGGTCCTCCCGGTGACCTGTACATTGTCATTAATGTTGAGGAGCATCCATTCTTCAAGCGGGACGGGCTGGACATATTCTGCGACGTGCCGATTTCATTTCCTCAGGCAGTCCTCGGCTCCGAGACAGATGTTCCGACCCTCGACGGGACGGCAAAGATAAAGATTCCCCCCGGGACTCCTTCCGGCAGGTTGTTCCATCTGAAGGGGAAGGGCATCCAGAGACTGGGCGGCCACGGCAAGGGAGACCAGATCGTCAGGGTCTATGTGGACGTGCCCAGGAAACTGACGCCGAGGCAGCGGGAGCTCCTTGAGGAATTTGCCGGAATCAACGGGGATGACGTTAGCAAGTCCTTCAAAGAGAAGATTAAGGATCTGTTTACCGGCGCAGAGAAGTGACCGGAGTGATCAGAGAATTTTATACCCAAATCCAGCGATAACGATAGTGGACGCTTGATTTACGGTCATTGCGAGAGCCTAAATGGTGCGCGGCAATCTCATGGAAAGACGAGATTGCTTCGTTTCACTCGCAATGACATTTCTTGTTGCTGGGTTAGCCAGAAATAATTCGCTCTACCGGTCTTTTCTGTTGTAGCTGAAGCGGGCTTCGAACACCGGAGCGATAAGGTTGTCGACGGGCGCATAATCATCGGTCAGGATCACCGCGTGATGGTTCGTCAGGAGATCATTCAAAAGATCATCCGGCACAATTGCCGATGCAATTCCTTCTCCTGCATGTTTTTTTAGATATTCCCGGAAATCCTCCATGTCAAGGCCGCCCTTCCATGCGATGACGATAAACGTGCTGATGCCCGTTTTTTTGAAATAAGGACTGACAGATATGAGACGCACATTTCTGTCCCCAAAGACTTCCATCAAGGTCTTCATATGAGAGGGGAGAAAGGCGCCTTTCCGGAAATCGTCTATGACGTTTGAGAGGAGAATGCCATTCGGTTTCATGATGTTCCGGAGCTGCGCCGCGAATTCCTTGGTCGTAAGATGATAAGGGATCGAAAGGTCATTAAAGGCATCTGTAAAGATTAGGTCATACTGATTTCTGCAATTCATCACGAACCATCGTCCGTCCGTATTATGAGACCTGATCCTCGTGCGGGCAGAAATTCTCAACTGGGGCAGAGTGCCGGAATCCGCCACCCAACCACTGGGGGGGAGTACATAACCCGGCGAAAAAAGATTATTATAGTTTAGGAGTCGACATCAGATAGAAAGCAGGTGCAGCCGATGGCAAGAATATATCTTCCGGCGTCGCATATCAAAGGGAACCTCGTTTCGATAACCGGCGAAAAAGCCAGGTATCTCCGTTCGGTGACGAGGTGCAGCGAAGGAGATATTCTTATAGTCTTCGATGGAGAGGGAAATTGTTTCAGAACAAAGGTGGCTAATGTCGGAAGTAGGGAAGTTCTCGCCGAGATAGAGAGGCAATTCCCCTGTGACGTTGAATCCCCGGTCCACTTTACTCTCGGTCAGGGGCTGCTCAAGGGCGAAAAGATGGATCTCGTGGTTCAGAAAACGACGGAACTCGGCGTGAATGAGATTCGACCCGTCATAACGGACAGGAGCCAGCTCAGGGAGACGCGAAAAATTTCCCGGTGGCGAAAGATTGTTCAGGAGGCGGCGAGGCAGTCGGGCAGAAGCGTCGTGCCTGTAGTTCACGAAGCGGTGAATCTCACTGATTTTCTTAATTCTCTGCCGGAAGGGATACTTCAAGGTATTGTCTTTTACGAAGAAGGCGGTCTGAAAGTTTCGGATGCTTTCTCGTCTTTCGGCACTAAAACTTCTTCCCTCGTTATGCTTGTGGGGCCCGAGGGCGGGTTTACGAGGGGCGAGATTGCCGCGGCCGAGGGAAAAGGATTCCTAATTGCTACTCTCGGCAAGAGGATTCTTAGGGCGGAAACGGCAGCCATTGCGGCCGCGGCGTTAGTACAGTTTCAGTTCGGGGGGTTAGAGTGACTTTATGAAAAGA
>JBFLXP010000405.1:0-2945 GCA_040757315.1 Nitrospirota bacterium | reverse complement strand
GAAAGAAGTCAGATGATTAGGCCGGGGATAGTGAAGCCAGATCCTAAGGAGTTCACACAGGTTCCTGTCTTCCGCCTTCGGATTCTGACTTCTTCGGGTAAAATGGTGCAGGTACTATACAAGGGAGAGCCCCCAGGAGATGCTGACATAGGCGAGCAAGTCGTCGTCAAAGGGGTAGATAAAGGTGGCGTTATTCATGCGAGGAGCATTTACAATCTGACTACAAATTCATGGGTAACACCCGCTCCGGGATTCTTACAAAGACTCTTTGGAGATTGATTTAGGGATAGATGACAAGAGGCAATAACAAAGCGTCAGATAGCGATATAACAGGCTCTGTGCAGGTACTGGAGAGACGGGATCTTGATGCCCTTACGGACTCTGATTTAGCAGGCTCTGGGGCTGGAGAAAGTTCACCGGCATGGGGTGGCGGTCAATTTGATTTCATAAGAGTAAAATCCATTTCGCGCTCATTGCCCGATAAGAAATCCGACGTCGAACGCTACATGATGGAAGATGTTCTATCAGGTCTTTACGGCTTGCGCGTGCCCTTCATTTATTTGATCATAGGTTCGAGGCTATCGGTAAATATATATCTTGGAATTTTGAATAAGGCTGCACCTAAACTTTCTCCGACTCTGCATCTTGATGTCCTTTCAAGCTCCTTGGAGAGCACTTTCCCCGATATCGAGCTTGATCTCTTAACCAGGGATGATGTAGATAGACTGATCATTCAGTTCTTCCAGAAATGCAGACATTATGGCATAATGACCGGCACTCCGTCAGCAAAACTCGGCGTTGACGATCACGGGGTTGAGCAGATAGAGAGACTCATAAGAGGACTTTATCGGCAGGAATTCGGATATATGGTTATAGCCGATCCCGTAAGTGATGGCGTCGTAATTACAGCATTTGATGACGTAGCAGCTCTGATTCGGGAAAAGTCAGCTCTGATAAAGGAAGGCAAACAATATACTCAGACATCAAGACTCACTTTGAACGGCGAGGCTGTCAATAGATCAGTGCAGTATTACGTGGAACTACTTGAAGTATTGCTTGAGAAATTGAAATTGTCAAAGGCTCAGGGCATGTGGCGGACAATGACATATTTCTTCTCGCCTCACCCGGCAACAGCCGGCAAGATGAGCAGTCTTCTAAAAACAGTATTCAGCGGCGATAAATCTGTACCTGAAGCGATTCGCACAATCATTCTCAATGGCCCCGATCCTTCGGCGGTCCTGAGCAAGTTTAAGCAAATTGAACTTGCTCTGAATTTTCATCCCGCTTTTTCTGCCGAGCATCCATTGCAGAATATTATAAAGCATAAGTTTGCGACTGTCCTCAACTCGCGCGATCTTGCAACGCTAACCCACCTTCCAAAGGAGGAGATGCCCGGTTATGACGTTAAGGATACTGCCAGATTCGGTGTCTGCCCTCCTGAAAGGAAAATAACAGATACACTCTTTATTGGGGAGATAATCGACCGCAGCAGTGGTACTGGTAACCATTATGAAATCCCGGTAAAGGATTTGGTGAAGCATGGCTTGATAGTCGGCGTTACCGGAAGCGGCAAGACCAATACATGCCTGAGTCTTCTTGATCAACTCTGGAAGGGAAGAACCAGAACGCCGTTTCTCGTTATAGAACCGGCAAAGACGGAATACCGCTCTTTAATGAATGTCGAAGGGTATGAAGACTTGCAAGTCTTCACTCTCGGTGATGAAATAACCTCTCCTTTCAGGCTGAATCCCTTTGAAGTATTGGAAGGCGGAAGACTGCAAACACATATAGACAATCTAAGGGCGGTTTTCAATGCCAGTTTTGTTATGTATGCTCCGATGCCATATGTTCTTGAGAGATGCATCCACGAGATATATAAAGATAAGGGGTGGGATTTGACGACAAACCTTAATAGGCTTTCAGGCGCTGGTGAGATAAATCCGTACGGCATATTTCCGACCTTGACCGACCTCTATGAAAAGATTGAGCCCGTTGTGGATGCCCTGGGATATGAAGACAGACTGACAATGGATATAAAGGCCGGTTTAAAGGCCAGGGTCGGAAGTCTGAGGATAGGCGGGAAAGGTTCGATGCTTGATACGGCCTTGTCAATACCCATGGATCGCCTATTAGAGAAGCCGACAATCCTTGAGCTGCAGAGCATTGGAGACGACGAAGAAAAGGCGTTCATCATAGGCCTCTTGGTTGCAAGGCTCTATGAGTTTAGCGAGGTTGAGAGCAAGGAGAAGGGCATCAATATAGGATTGAAACATACAACTCTTATCGAAGAGGCGCATAGATTGCTGTCCAAGACATCTAATGACTTCAGTAACCTTGAAAACGTCAGCACAAAAGCAAAGGCAGTGGAAACATTCTGTAATATTCTTTCCGAGATAAGAGCTTTCGGCGAAGGCATATTGGTCGCTGAACAAATCCCAACAAAGCTTGCACAGGACGCAATAAAGAACACAAACCTTAAGGTTATGCACAGGATCGTTGCAAAGGATGATCGGGATCTTATGGGCTATACCATGAATCTCAATGAACAACAAAATAAGTTTATTTCGATTATGGACAAAGGCGTAGCTGCCGTTTTCTCAGAGGGATTTAGTGAACCTTTTCTGGTGCAGGTTTCTCATTATCAATCGTCTGCTAAGAAGATAAATCCGAAGATGAGAAGTGTTCAGGATAGGGATGTCAGCCGGTTTATGGCAAAGAAACTGATACCGCTCGATCACGTATTCGGTCGACACAGCGGTTGCAAACAGTGCCAGTACAAATGTGCTTACAGGGATATTGCAAATCAGTTGCTTTCAAAGCCGGAGCAGATGAGATATTTCAACAAATTCATCTTTGCGATTATTGAAAAGGCCGGCAACTTAACGTCTCTTTTTCCTTCGTTTAGGGATGTCGTATTAAAGGATATAAGAGATTCATTGCAAAAA
>JBFLXP010000404.1:0-2950 GCA_040757315.1 Nitrospirota bacterium | reverse complement strand
TTGGATGAAGTAGATTGCGTGGCTCGTTCTCTTGTAGTTCACCACCTCATTCTATCATCCCTCCTTGCCGCCAGCGGCGCTATTCATCCCCGCCCTGACAGGCGGGGAATTTCGCTAAGGCTTAAAGAGCTTATATTAACTAAAATGGCGCAACCGGTGGTCTCAGTTAAGAATCTCTTCTAACTGTCCGATTGCGCCACCTATGAAAAAGCTTGTCAAGTGTCATTTTATTTTTTTTTCTTTCTGATGCGACAGTCAACTCCGGTAAGGGCGGAGAAGCGAACTGCTTAGCCACCTATCCGTGCTTTAAGAATAGCACACAATACCATGCAAGATCTGCCGCATAACCATTAAACGCAATCTATCTCGGCGTAATGCCGGATGACTGAGCCGCACTCAGATGCTGGCGATCTTTTGTAATCTGGAATGGTTGTCTACTTTTGAGCATGGCAAAGAGAACACAGAGCAGTTTTCTCGATACCGCAATTCTGGCCGTCTTTGCCCCATGCTTAATCTTGATCCTCGTGTACATTTTTCCAAACCGGCTGTCTCTTCTTGCGAGATGAGTGATGGCTTGCAAGAGAATAAATCTCAAGTTCTTTGATCCAGCTTTGATAATCGATCCGTGTCTAGTCCTTCCTCCTGAGGCATACGTTGATGGAACAAGCCCTGCATAACTTGCCAGCTTCCTGGATGTGGGAAATCTTCTCCAATCTCCAAGTTCTGACGTGATAAGAAGCGCGGCAAAAAAGGAGATACCCGGAACTGTCATCAACAGTTTGCAATCATCATCCATCGTTGCCCGTCGCTTTACCTCTTCGTCGTACTGCTTGATCTGTTTTTTGAAATAGTCACAGATAGATAGACAGCTTTTAATTTCATCTTGGTAGATAGGGCGTAGATCCATTTTGGCAATCTCGGCTCTGGCTTTTCTCCCGTCAGATCTGGCTGCGGTAATTTTCTCCCCGTTTTTGTACACGGCATTGTAGATTTTCGACTCAAACAACGCTTTCATCCGGACAAGACTGGTTCGGAAACGGATAAGTTCTCGAATATCCCGTACTTCTGATGGTGCTAGATAACTTTGGGGTAAATAGTTCGTCCGCAGTAAGTCCGCAAGCACCTTTGAGTCAATCGCATCTGTTTTAATTCTTGACTCAGCAATGACTCTGGTTTTTTGAGGATGGGAAAGCACAATATCTAAAGGCAAATCGTGAGCCCATTCACAAAAAGCATACCAGTTGCCGGTTGATTCAAGGGCTACTTTTGTTCCGGCAGGAAGAAGGGATAAATAGTTTCTGATGTCTTCTTTGTTGTTTTCAATCTTGTCTGTTGAGAGGATATCGCCGTCCTTGTTCATGCGGGTTGCCACCGCAAATTTGGTATGGTAATCTACACCTACATACGTATTTGTCATAAAAGCTTCACCTCCTTCCCGGTATATTTGTTGCAAATATATCTTACCGGAAAGCGTGAAGCTTTTTCATGGTACCATTAAAAACACTTGATGAAGAGGCGGAATTTTGGGACACCCACGATGTGAGTAATTTGGGGAAGGTTCCGCTTTTGTCGTTACCACTCCTGGAAACCGAGAAAGAAGAAGTGATGACTGTTAGACTGCAAAAATCAGTGAAAAGACGGATTGAACAAGTGGCCCGCAAGATGGGTCTTAACGCCAGTACGCTTTCCCGGATGTGGCTAATTGAAAAACTTTCCCGAATGCCTACTCGATAGACCGAGCGCTACGAGTATTTCCGCGACCAGATCTTCCGCGGGCGGGAGTATATTCCGGAGAGCGGGTGCCCCTAAAATTCATTGTTCTATTGCTCTATTGTTAAATTGTTTGAAGCCCAAAATTCCCAGTGCAACCAAACTTACAACTGAGAAGGCGAGGAGTATTAGTTTCAACGTTGAGGGCTGATAGGAGAACACAACCTCATGGGTTCCGGCAGATTCGAGTTTGACGGCGGTGAAGAAGGGGAAGACAGTAAAGGTCTTGACAGGTTTGCCGTCAATGGTGGCGCGCCAGGAGGGGTGGAAGGTCTGTCGTAGCACAATAATACATTCATTACAATCTTTTTTTACTTCAACTTTTGCTCTAAATATCATGTCCGCTTCCGTTTCCTGCGACAGGATTGTTATATTGTTATATTGTTCTATTGTTGCCTGATTTTCATTGGTCGGATTGGTAGTATTGGTCGGATTGATATAACGCGGTATTTCGGCAAAAAGGTTATGAAGTTTATTATCCGGCGTCTCATAAGTTACTCCATCTCTCATAATGAACCGAGGCAAGTTGTTACCAAGCAAATTGTTAAATTGTTGCATTGCTACATTATTAGAAGACAACATGAGTTGGGGATAGAGACCTTGTGCAGGGTAATCTGAGTGCAGCCAGAGGCGGACGACGTTGCTAAATGATTCTTTGTTACTGCTTACGATCGCCGGACGAAGGCCGGTGGCGATATAGCCGAACGCCTTCACCCCCGAGGTGGGAGGGCCATTCACCTCGGGGGTGGTAGGAGAAAAATTGTCATTCCGAGGTGAAGCCGAGGAATCCCGACCGGATCCCTCGCTGTCGTTCAGGATGACGGAAGCTGTCACTTCATACAGCTTCCAGGTGGTGGTTTGTTGCAATAATTTCCAAAAAGGTTGGATTTGTTCCTTGGGAAGATCGGGTGGGGTGACGACGTAGCGCACATTGTAGAGCGCATAATGGGCCGGATTATTTTCGGAAAAATACTGCTCGGTGTCGGAGTTAGGCGACCAGGTTTCGGGCAGCCAGAGGATGGTAGGGATACCGTAGGTAGAAAGATGCATATAAACGGGAGTCTCGGCGACCCTGAAATCCCTTCCCCAATTTCCGCCTCTTCCGGCAAACACTCTTCCTGGTTTTTCCGAGTGCTGACGTCTAAGCTCTAACAGCAGCGCGTTGATATCAGCTTCATTT
>JBFLXP010000403.1:0-2955 GCA_040757315.1 Nitrospirota bacterium | reverse complement strand
GGCACACTCTATACGCAGACCAAGGATACGGAGTACGTTAACAATCTTCTGAGAGATTATCCTGAATTCATCGCACTTGATTTCAGCGACTCGATGCCGGGCAAGCAATGGTCCAGAAAGAACTATGTCGAACTCGGCAGGCGACTTAAACAGGAAGGGTTCAAGATTGTAACTGTAGGCAAAACCGCCGCCCAGCATCCCGATTTTCTCGATCCCGATCTGAACCTCGTCAACGTCCTTACGCTCCAGCAGACCGGTCTCGTAATTGCGAAGAGCAGGATATTCATCGGAACCGACAACATCCTTGCCCATTTTGCACAGACAACCCGCACGCCGCATATCATCCTTTTCGGTGCGACTCAGCCGGAGTATGTGATGGATACTTCGCTGCCGATGTTCATCCCCGTGAAAACATCCGTCATGTGCAGGGGATGCAGGCACAGATTTGCTGCCGGAGCCCTGATTGACTGTCCGCGCAGCTTCGTATGCATGGAAGTAATAACCGTGGACTTGGTATACGGGGTATTCCGGGAAATCATGGACCAGATCAAGAATCCGCCGAAATAGTGCCTGCTTTGAGCGTGATATACCAAAAGGTTTGCCTCTTACAGATGCTGAAAGAGTATTTTTGCTGTCATTGCGAGCGTAGCGCGGCAATCTGTCTTTTTTATAATTCACCACTTAGAGATTGCTTCGTCGTCCCGAAAGCTTTCGGGACTTCTCGCAATGACTCTAAAGAAGGATTTTTTCAGCGTCTTGTTAGGAGATTGGTCGGCGCTGACTCTTTATTGTCATTCTCCGGCTTGACCGGAGAATCCAGTTCTCTTCTATTCCGGGTTGCCCGATCAAGTCGGGCAATGACATAGGAAAGGATTCTATGCCGCACGTGAATAAAGAATCCCTGACCGTTGTTTTTTCGACAAGAGCCGACAATCCCGCGTTCCGGGGCCACTTAAGACAAACCTGCGGCATCGAAGACGTCGAGATACTCCAGTACGTCAATAACGGCGAGCATGCGTTGACGGAAACTTACAACCGGGGACTGCGGGAGTCAAAAAACACCGTTGTCGTCTTCGTCCACGACGATGTGATTTTCGATCATGGAAGTGGCTGGGGGAAGACCATTCTCCGACATTCTTACGAAAGTGAGTTCGGAATTCTGGGAAAGGCCGGAACTACAAGCATTACCGAATCGGGCAAATGGTGGGATGAGCGTCATTTGATGGTTGGCGTCGTCCGGCATCAGGGTGTCGATCCCGAAACCGGTAAACTCGACACATGGGAGAACGCATACAGCGGCAACTTCGGAGACAGGATCGTGGAAACCGTCATGGTTGACGGAGTGTTCTTTGCAGTTCATAGGGAGCGAATCAGAAAAGGATTCGACGAAAGCATTAAAGGGTTCCATTTCTACGATGTCGACTTCAGTTTCGCAAACCATCTTGACGGGGTCCGGGTCGGCGTAATTTTTGATATAGAAATTATCCATAAATCAATCGGCGCGACAAATGAGCAGTGGGAGAATAACAGGCTCGTTTTTATCGACAAGTGGAGATCGCATCTTCCCTATCGCATCGAACCGGAGATTATGTATGAAGACCCGTTGATAATTTGCAGGGAAGAACCGGAGGCAGCGGTCGTCATCCTTGCTCAGAACGGCAAGGATTCGTTGATCCGCACTATTGACAGCATCTTCGAAAAGACCCGATATCCGAATTATTCTATCTATATTGCCGCTCAGGGCAATGATCCTGAATTCGTTCGCGAAGTGAAGGATTCCGTAGAGGGGAAAGGCAGGCTCGTTATGATCCCCTGCCCTTCCGACTCTCCTTCCAGAATAAAAAATCTCATCATCAGAAACCATGTCCCGCCGGCTGCTGAACTGCTTCTTTTCTGTCATGACGACATACTGCTCCTGAACGATGCTGTTTCGCGATGCGTGCAGATTTATCTTGACGGCGAGAATGAAATCGGGACCATCGGGGTCAGGCTTCATCTCGGCGACAACACCATCCAGCACGCAGGGCTCCAGCTCGGCATGCTCACAAAAACACAGGTTAGAATCTCTCACAAGGGGTACGGGAGTTTCTATCAATACACCCCCGGCGTTCAACGCGATATTTTCAGCAATGCCGGAGCCTTCATGATGGTAAGCAAGGACGCATTCATTTCCCTGGGATGTTTTTCCGAAAAGTATCTTTCCTTGTTCGAGGATATCGACTTCAATGTGAGGGCGCTCCTTCACGGAAAGGTAAACTGCTTTACGGGCGATGCGGTTGGCTACCATTATGAACTCGAAACCCGGAATGTGGGAACCGACATTCCAACGACACAGGTTGAAGACCTCAGAAATCTGATGGGCTATATACACGAAAACCTGAACGATCCAAGACTGGCGAAACACGTGAGACAGTGAAATGAGGGTTCAAGGATTCAAGGGGAAGAAAATGGAGATACATCGAGACATGTTGAGACTCATAGAGACTGAGAAAGACGGGTGCGATGTGAGAGGGAAAAAAGAAAAAGGTGGAGGTAGAGGTTGAGGATGAAATGCATTTGGCATTCAACATTCAGAATTCAGCATTCAACATTTCGCATTAGATGGGCCGTCATTGCGAGGAGCGCAGCGACGTGGCAATCTATCCGTTGACCTTAACGGCGAGATCGCCGCGCTTCGCTCGCGATGACAACTTTTGTGTTGCCGGGTTTAAAAATCCGGGTTTAAAATATAGAATTTATGCCAGATACCAATCAACACTTATCATGAGGTTATATTATGATTGACGAAACATCTCTTCAGGCAGCCTTGGGACAACATCAGGCAGGCAATCTTGACGAAGCCGAGCGCATCTACCGGGAAATCCTTCAGCGACAGCCGGACAACGCCGATGCGCTTCATCTCCTCGGCATAGTCCTCTTTCAGAAAAAGAACTACGACGCGGCCGTTCCGATGAT
>JBFLXP010000402.1:0-2963 GCA_040757315.1 Nitrospirota bacterium | reverse complement strand
AACGTTGACGATCAGGTCCGCATATTCATAGATAAATAATGCCGTCTTCTTATCTCTTCCTTTTTTGTACCGGCTCTCTGGTCGGTTTCTTTTCAGGCCTTCTCGGAATCGGCGGCGGGATTCTAATGTTCCCTCTCCTTCTTTATATGCCGCCACTTTTGGGTATCGAACCCATAGGAGTGAAAGATATTACCGGCCTTACGATGGTACAAGGTTTTTTTGCTTCCCTCTCTGCGCTGGCGCTGTACCGCCGGCAAAGGCTGGTCAGTCGTTCTCTTGTCACAACATTCGGCCTTCCGCTTTTCCTTTCATCATTCATCGGAGCACTGGTATCAGGGCATATTTCAGATAATGTACTCCTCTTTCTGTTCGGAATCATGGCCCTGGTTGCTGCAGTCATGATGCTGATTCCCCGAAGTTATGCCCATGACGACCTAACGGAAGACAAGGTGCGGTTTAATAAAGCCATCGCCGTACTTACATCCGTCTTCGTCGGCACTTCGCTGGGAATGGTGGGGCAGGGTGGTGCTTTTCTCGTTATTCCGATACTTCTTTACGTCCTAAGAATACCTCTCAGGGTGGCGCTGGGCAGCACCCTTGGGATAGGACTTTTTTCGTCAACGGCGGGCCTTGCCGGAAAAATCGCCACGGGCCAGGTCCCTTTTCTGCTGGCTGCAGCCCTCCTCATCGGGGCAATTCCCTTTGCCAGGCTGGGCAGCATTGTGAGCCAGAGGAGTGGAACCACGGTCCTCCGCTGGCTCCTGGCTTTCATTATTTCAGCTACGGCGGTGAAAGTTTGGATAGATATTTTTTAGCCCCGATGACTCATGAGTGTCTGTCGAAAAGAGGGCAGATACGGTATGGGAGCGGCTTTATCCCGATTCTTATCGGGAGACGAGAATGAGCGAGCGTACTGTATCTGCCCTCCAAGTCGTTTTCGCATGAATCATCAGGCATAATACGCGGGGTAATTAATATGAAGATTGACTGCTATCTCTCGCCGGATTGCGGATCGGAAAAAGCCTTGAGGGAGAATATTGCGGAGGCCATCTTAAGCGAAAAGATCGAGGCCGAAGTGAATTTCTTCCGCATTGATGCGACCGCAGCTGCCGTCCTCGGCTTACACGGATCACCGTCGGTCCTCATTAACGGAAAGGATATTCAGTCTTCGGGCACGGTCGGATTCTCTTGAAGGATGTTCAAGGATGAGTCTGGAAGGCTTTCAAATGTTCCCTCGGTTGAGACATTAAGAAGAATAATACGGGAGACCTAAGATCTCTCTCGTTTCTGCTGAGCTTCGTTTATTTTCATGGTGAGAACTTCTATGTCTATGGGCTTAAGAATGCAGTCAAACGCTCCGTTTTCCAAGAGGGGTTCGATGTCCTGCGTCATCCCGACACCCGTCAGTATGATAACCTCGATCGTCGGATCTATGCGCTTGATTTCCCTGAGGACATCTTTGCCGTCCATCCCCGGCATTTTCATGTCCAGCAACACGACGTCCGGCGGACTATCCCTCAGGCCGCGGAAAGCGTCTTCGGGAAAGAACGCACAAGTCGCATCATATTTTCTCAATCGCAATCTCTCGGCGAGTGTCGTACCGAACTCAACTTCATCATCAACGAGGAGCACTTTAGCGTGCCGCATTATCATACCTCCGCATTCTGCTTCACCTCTTTGGGAACCTTCAGAACAAACGTTGTGCCCTTGCCGACTTCACTCTGGACCAAGATTTGCCCGCCGAGCTTTTGCATAATCCCGTAGCTAATGGAGAGACCGAGGCCCGTTCCTTCCCCTTTCTTTTTCGTTGTGTAGAAAGGTTCAAAAATGTGTTCGAGCACTGCTTGTGGAATGCCGTGTCCGTTATCGGAGATCTCCACGAAGACAGTGTGTTCGTCCTCTTCACCGGAAGCAATACGGATCTCTCCTCCCTTTTCAACCGCGTCGATAGCGTTGTTCAGAATATTGAGCAGCACCTGCTGGAGTTGTCCCTTGTCGCCGACGATGGACGGCATATTGTTCTTGAGATTCGCATGAAGAGTGATATTTCTATACACAATTTCTTTTTCGAGGAATCCGATCACCTCTTTGATCGATGCGTTCAGGTCAATCGCCTCATACGTTACGTCCGTTCTTCGAGAAAAACCCAGAAGGCGATGAGTGATTGTCCGGCAACGGTCCACCCCCTCAAAAATACTGCCGATCAAATGCAAAATCTTCTCTTTGTGGCTGCCGTAATCCTCCGACAGCTCTAAAATGTCCTTCATAAGTCCGGCGTTTTCGTTGATAATGGCAAGCGGGTTGTTGATTTCATGCGCAACACCGGCGGCAAGTCTTCCGACGGCCTCCATTTTATGCGCCTGAATCAGCAGTTGTTCCGATTCACGGAGAGCTTTTGCCGCCTTCTCCCGTTCGGTGACGTCGCGGAAACTCCATACCCTCCCGATTATGGAGCTTCCAATCTTTTGAGGCCGGGAATAACGCTCAAAAACCCTTCCATCCTTGAATTCCAGGACCTCAAAAACCTCCAACTCCTCCCGCTCATACAAATCCTTCACTCTTGAAAGAAACCTTTCCGGTTCCTTCATCTGGTCTGATACAAAGGCCAGCGCCTCGGCATCACTGCGCGATTTCGCAATAGATTCCGGAATTCGCCACATCTGAACAAATTTCTGGTTGAAGCAGACCATCTTCCCGCTCTTGTCTACCACGAGAATGCCGTCTTCCGTAGACTCAAGAGTGGCGCTCAAGAGAGAGAGCGTATCGTTGAGTTTCTCCTGAGCGCGTTTCCGTTTAGTGATGTCGCGGTTGCTCGCCCGCACGCCCATAAATCTGCCTTCTGCGTCGATGACCGGCTGGCAAACATGTTCGATCCAGCGTATTTCGCCGTCTTTCCTGCGGATGCGAAACTGTATATCCTGAGGATTCATTTCCCGAAGCACATCGTGGCAGTGCTTTTCCCA
>JBFLXP010000401.1:0-2964 GCA_040757315.1 Nitrospirota bacterium | reverse complement strand
CCATCTTCATGGGCACCCGGGTAAAGTTGCGATTGTCATTGAAAGACCTTCTCGTCGGCATCGGTGTTTCAGCTCTTATTCTTGTGCCGTACGGAATCGCATTCGGATCTCAGATGAGAAATATTTCTCTAAGCCTCGTTTTCTATCAGCTTATAATCGTCGCGTTCCCCGAGGAATTCTTTTTCAGGGGGTTCCTCCAGGATTCACTAAGGGGAAAATATAAGGCTGTCTTGCTTGCAAGCTTGTTGTTCGCTTTTGCGCACCTGCCGAAAGTGGTCTTTGACGGCGAATGGATTTCACTTCTCAGCTTTTTCCCGTCCTTCGTCATGGGATGGCTTTACCTGAAAACGAACAGTATACTGCCGGGCACGATATTCCACTGGATTGCAAACCTGGTGCATTACTCAGCGGGAAGCCTCTGAGCAACTCCGGCTAACCCCTACCCCACATTATTCACGAAATTTCACTTGAGAAGAGCAGATGTGGCATTGGAGCGGCTTTATCCCGATTCTTATCGGGATACCTCGTTGTCTCCCGACGCCTGTCGGGAGACGAGAATGAGCGAGCGTACCGTATCTGCTTCCCTCATTCATTTTTGTTTTGCCCCGGAATACCTCTTCCTAAGGACATAAAGGACAAACAAGGGGAGAAGGAACGATACGGCATCCGCGACGGCTGTCTGATTTGTGTGATTTTTCGCGATAGAGCAACCGCCGCCACCGCCGCCGCCTTCATTGTCTGATCCGGACTGTTTCGTTGTCGCCTGCGCTTCGGTAGAGTAATCCGAAAACCCCAGGGCATTAAATGCACGCATCCGGTAGTAGTATGTCGTGGACGGATTCAGCCCGCCATCGTGGTAGCTGCTGGTATTCGCAACGACCTGAGCTATTTCCGCGTATGTCCCCATTTCTCCCGTCTTTCTCTCTATGCTGAATCCCGTTTCGAACGCCGACGGGTCCACCCAGGAAAGATCGATCTTGGTTGCCGAGACGGCGGTTGCAGAGAGACTTGACGGAGCAGGCGGAACTGAGATGTGCAGCGATGCAAAGGCATTCACCCTTCCTCCGGCAGCAGTAAGCCCCAAGAGAGAAACCTTCTTATCAACGCTGTTGAGAATGATGTTTCTTACGTCGGAGTACGAGAGGGAAGGATTGTTCGACAAGATCAGCCCGGCAACACCGCTGACATATGGTGCGGCGAGCGACGTACCGCTCCACCCTCGAAACTCGTATGTATAGCCGCCGATCGTGACGGTTTGCTGCTGGACATGCAGATCGTCGACATAAGCGCCAGCACCCTGCAGTGTGCTGTCTGTTTTCATGCCGACTCCGATATAGAACCCGTCGTAAAGATCGGCTGCCTCCGTAATCGAACTTGTAGAAAAGGGGACGAAGTTCCCGTCCGTGTCGCCGTCCGTCCATGCGACCGCCGTCCAGTTTGTGCCGTCGACAGAATACATGACCTGAAGGAAGTCAAAGGTAAGAGGGTCAATGTGCCCCCTCCAAAGAAAGGAAAGAGCGTACCGATTGTTTTTCGCTGAAGATATAGGCGTCAAGTATCCTGCCCAGGAATCAGTGTCGGCCGAATAATTTCCTCCGGGGCTGTCCTCGAGGCTGTTCGTTCCGTTCACTCCGGTTCCGGCGGTAATTGCCCAGGTTGCATTCACCCCTCCCTTACGCCAACCCAACAGAGGCAGATCTCCTGAAGCGCCGTCAAAATTCTCACTGTAAACTGTCACAGGGGTGCCAAAAGACAGAACAGGAAGAGTACTGTATATCTCCACCCCGGGGGCTGCCAGATCAACGGATCCCGGGCCGTAGTTCGAAAAATATGCGAGATTGTCGATGCTGTCCGAAGCCGCAACAGAGATGATGTTCGCGAGATTGAAACCAGCGGGATAGAAGGGCGTAATATCACTATTCACGGCATCGTTGCCGGCGGCGGCCACAAGCATAACACCTTTGGAGCGTGCATAATCAATCGCGTTATAGAGAGTGTTCGAATAATCATATCCTCCCCAACTTGCATTGATAATCCTGGCTCCGTTATCGGCCGCATAGATAATTGCTTCTGCCGCGTCCGCCACATTGCCGACCCCGCTGACACCTAGAAAACGCACAGACATTATTGCGGCAGACCACATCACACCCGTGCCCCCGATCCCGTTATTGCCCCGGGATGCTATAATCCCCGCTACATGGGTCCCATGAGAATCCAGATCCTCCGGATATCCGTCACCGTCAATGAAATCCCAGCCGTATATGTCATCTGCATATCCGTTGTGATCGTCATCCAGACCGTTGCCCTCGATTTCAACGGCACTCCTCCAGATATTCTGCGCGAGGTCGGGATGTCCGTAGGCCACTCCTGAATCGACCACGGCTATGATGATGCTCGGTGTTCCCGTTGTTAAATCCCAGGCTTCGGGACCATCTATATCAGCATCGGAAAGTCCTCCGGTCTGTCCGGTGTTGGAAAGACCCCATATCTCACCGAAACCGGGATCGTTCGGGATGACGGCCTTCCTGACGATATAATTCGGCTCTGCATACTCGACATTAGGGTCGGACCGGTAGTAACGAATCGCCTCATCGACACTCGAAGATCCGGATAGCAAAATGCGCTGCACTCCGACACGATCGAGTTCCGTCACCCTTGATACTCCGATCTCCCGATGGAGCGCCATCATTTCATAGGCAGGAGTTTTCGCTTTGAATTTTACGAGTATCTCGCCGGGGACATATCGGGAAGCACGGTTCTTGACCTTTTCCAGACCTGCCCTATCAATTGCGGAGGACTGCAATGCCGCGGGATCGCCGCCACGATGACGCGAACTCTCGCCACATGAAACCAAAGCCAGGAGAACAATCAGCAAGAAGATATACCTCACAAAGCCTCCTCACCGGGCCAGTCTGCCCGTCACCGGCATCACATAATAGCCGGGAGAAACCTTATATTGTCCGA
>JBFLXP010000400.1:0-2984 GCA_040757315.1 Nitrospirota bacterium | reverse complement strand
CACGACCGTAGGAATTAACGAGACCATGATTAAGCAGTACATCGAAAACCAAGGCAAAGAGGATTCTGGACAAGCGAAGCTTGAATTAGGGTCCTAATGCCACGGGCGTAAGCCCGTGGATGTTTACGAGTTTTTGATAAAATAAGTTCGAACTTTGTTGTAAAGTTGCCCCAGAATTAAACAAGAAATGGCGGCGCCGCAAGCGCCGCCAATCAATGTTTAGCAGTGGTGCCAACGGGAGGATTCGGACCTCCGACGGACACACCTTATGAAGGTGCCGCTCTAACCGCTGAGCTACGCTGGCTCTATGAATAATCTACGAATGACGAATCTACGAATAAGCGAATTCGAGAACGGATGAGGATATTGTACGAGATTGCGGTTTCTGAAGCAACCGGATGGAGGGTTAAGTTTAGCGTTGTTTGAGTTTTTTCTCGACAATTTTATAGATTACGAGGCCGAAATAAGAAACAATCAGCATAAAGGCAACTTCTTCGATGGGTATTAACCCGACCCTGGGACCCAGGAGAAACCATTGCCCGAATAGCCAGTGTCCGCGCCAGATAGCGAAATTATCCCAAGTAGTAAGGACGATTAGCGCAAGCAGATTGATCGCGATAAGATGTGCGGTCGATCGGTAGAGTTTTACTTTAAAGGCCAGTTGAAGAATAAAGCCCATGGCCAGAAGGAAACAAGAGGATTAAGGCATATTCCGGCATATCTCCTTCATCTTATCACACCTTGAAGGAAGTGTTTCAGCTAGTTAAAAAGTACAAGCTTGATCAATATACCTAGTATAATGGCCATATATGGTCGTTAAGGTAGAAACTGGGCAGTTCCCTGATTGGTTTGAAGCATTTAAACAAAAACATGATCTGGCTAGCATCCCTGAAGCCATACGACCTGACTTTGTCGATTTTCTTTTGCAGCGAGCTGCAGTTCGCTCAATATACGAAGCCATTCCTGAAAACAAATTCGATGAAAAAATTGGCGAAGGCGATTCTGTCTGTCAGGAATTAATTCATCAGATTGGCCATTCCCGCTTAAGAATTGAAGGGCTACAAGCGGGCAAAGTTACCAGCTGGCAATATTTTGATGTTCATCCCCAAGAACACCAGAAACTTACTCACATGTCAAAAGACGAGCTAATGAGAGAATTTGATGCTATATCCGTAAGTCTTTATGAATTATTTATTAGAACCGAAACTCAAACAATTAATGTATTATTGCCCTACGGAAGAACAGTAAGCGGAGCAAGACTATTAGAAGAAATTGTCCACCATGAAATACTCCATCTCGGCATATGTATCAAATTAGGAGATCACCTGGGAATTACTCGACCGACTCCGGTTAAACGCGTTTGGGGCTAGAGCAATAAAAAGAGCCTTGTTAGGCTCTTTTTTTGATTGCTCGCGGAGCGTACAGGGTATTATAAGCTATTTCCTGGCACAAGTTAAAATTGTCGCCCTAATATCGGCAAACTCAGATCATAGCCCATGACCATCCTGTTAAAAACATGTATCCGCATTTTCGCTTGCCGTGCCAGTTAAGTTATAGTAAAATAAGATTGCACATTGACGTGCCGCGGGGTAGTGTACAGCTGCACAGAAGGCTCATAATCTTCTAGACCGGGCGCACTTCCCGGCCCCGCAACAAGGTAGGAATGGACGCAAATTCTGCGTCCATTTTTGTTGTTAGGACGGTCTCGTTTCCAGGTGCGAACATTTCTCCGATCACCGGTGCCTCCCGTTTCATCTTTTTGAGAGTAAACAAATACGGCGGACTGTCCAGATGCAGTGTTCTATCAGTCAAAGTTAGGTGCGAACCCAAATCCATGAGGATTCGCCGTTTCGTCTTAGCATCACCCTTCGCAAACCTTTCCCGAACACAAGTAGCAAAATTGAAAGCCTCGTTAATGTCTTCTGCTGCTTGCACCATGCGGTTATCTATGGTGCCCAGCTGCTGTTCCAGTCCTTTTAGCTCTGTTTCAATGGCTGATTTTTGGCTTCTATACTGATCATCAGAGAGAAGGCTTCCGTCACTATTTGATGGGGAGATTTTGAGTTGGATGAGATTTTGTAGTTTCGCTCTGCACTCATCGTGTGCTCTCTTAATAGAGTCAACTGCATCCTCTTGAAAGTCTTTTTCTGCGTCGTTCATCGCCGCAATCTGCCGCAACGCCCAATCCATAAACACCGGTGAAATCTCAATCTCTGCCAACTTTGCGTCTATTTGTTGTTCAAGTCTATCCAATCGCACGCCTCGCTGCTTGCATAACCGATTCATTCGTCGTTTGCAGCGATAATACGTATAATGCAGAATGGTCGGGTTGCGCATATTTTCTATTTTTGTGCCGCAGCGGGTACACATGTCTTTGTTCTTCCTGGTAATAGAAAACTTCCACTTGCATGCTGAACAAATCACCTGATGCTTTTCCTCGGCTGTGATGGTGGCACCACAAAACCCACATTTGAGAAGTGATGTGAAGGCGTACTCGTGGTGTTGGAGTGTATATTTCCCTCTCCTACCAAGGAGTACCTGCGCCTCGTTGAAGAGCTCCTCGGTAATAGCTGGCTCATGGTTGCCTTTCCACCATATACCGCTTTTTTCTGGATACTCAAACTTGCCGCAGTAGAAAGGATTGGAAAGGATTTTGTAGATCATGCTCAAGGACAATGGCCTACCGCCCATGCGGCGTTTCTGTCTTGTCCGATAGCCCCATTGATCTTTTGCCATGCGATAAAGCTCCATAACCGTTGTACCTTCGCGAAACAATTCAAACATTTTCCTGATAAATGGAAGCCGTTCTGGATCTGGTAGTACTTTTCGAAAGCCACTCTCCGTTTGTCTATCATTGAGATACCCTTGGGGAGCTACGCCTGGCCGCCAACCATCACGGCATTTTTTCTCCAAGCCACGCTTCACAACAACGGCTTTATCGTCTGAATCTTTCTTGGACAGCCCAAACTCGAGGGCTCGGTCAG
>JBFLXP010000399.1:0-2984 GCA_040757315.1 Nitrospirota bacterium | reverse complement strand
AGACGGAATAGCGATCGACAGGATACTGGCTCTTGACGCCGAAGGTCTGCATGAAACCGTGCGTAAAGAACGGATATCGATGTGCGGCTGTCTGCCGGTCGCCACGATGCTGTTTGCGGCCAAAGCCCTCGGTGCGCAGTCCGCGAGGCTTGTGAAATATACGACCTCGGCGGAAGTGAGCGGAGATTATGATCACGTGGTGGGGTACGCCGGAATAGTCCTGCGGTAGAGAATTAGAGGTGACAAGGAAGGACAACAGAAGAAACAGGCGTTATTCGGTCGAGGGTCTTCAAGGAAATCTAATGTGCACATCGGACCTCGAAATTCTTAATATCAGCCTTGAGGGCGCCGCTATTGAGACCACGAGGAGACTGGATCTGAATAGAGAATACTCCTTCAAAATCGGTCACAAGAATGCCGTCGTTAATCTGCGGGGACGCGTAGTATGGGCTGTTCTGGTATCAAGAGAAGCGGGCCCGGGGCGTTTCAGGCCGATTTACAGGGCCGGAATTCAATTCACCGGCGCATTGAGCGACAGGGCCCGAATGCTGCTTCGGTTCATCGAGGAGAACAGAATCAAAACAATAGAAAGCAGGCTCGGCGGGCTCCGCTTCAGAATAAGCAATCAAGAAGATGTGAAGGCCGATTTCCCGAAGCGGTACAAAGTGCAGAAGATCAGTCTTTCCGGAATGCTTATGGAGACGGACTACCCCCTGGACATTGACGGGCACTACGATATAGAGATGTTCCTGGATGAGGCAGTAATCAACATCCTGGTGAGGATCGCCAGCTGTTCAAAACGAGATGCCGAAAACATGACCGCGTATGATATCGGCATCGAGTTCATCAATATGTCCGGCGAAGACGAGAAGATCCTCAGGCAGTTTGTCGGAGGTCTTGAGGGATAGGAT
This sequence comes from Nitrospirota bacterium, assembly GCA_040757315.1. Classification (GTDB taxonomy): domain Bacteria; phylum Nitrospirota; class Thermodesulfovibrionia; order Thermodesulfovibrionales; family SM23-35; genus JAKLQR01. Next base: position 2,073 of record JBFLXP010000399.1, on the reverse strand, counting down.
CTTGTTTTGCCGGCCCGGATTGTGTTAAGCTAATTGTTGCGAAGCTGGAACAATTTCTCGAGGTGACGGGCAACATTCGGAGGTTATTATGTATGCAATAATCGAAGACAGAGGAAAGCAATACAAGGTTTCCCCCGGTGACACGGTAAAGATTGAAAAAATTTCGACCGAACAGGGGTCGGAAGTGACGCTCGATAAAGTGCTTGTGGTGGTCAAGGACGATGTCAGCACTTGGGGTTCGCCCTATGTCGGCGGCGCAAAGGTAATCGCTTCAGTCGAAGATTCGGGGAAGTCGGACAAGGTGTTGGTCTTTAAGCAGAGGCCGCGAAAAGTTTACAGGAAGCTCAGGGGGCACAGACAGCCCTTTACATCTGTGAAGATCAAAGAAATCGTTTTTGGAGGATAGAGATGGCTCATAAGAAAGGTGTTGGAAGTTCGAGGAACGGCCGTGACAGCGAGTCGAAAAGACTCGGGGTCAAACGTTTCGGCGGCCAGTTCGTCCGTGCAGGAAATATCCTTGTGAGACAGAGAGGGACGAGGTTTCATGCCGGCACGAACGTCGGAAAGGGTTCTGACGATACCCTTTTCGCAATGATAGACGGCGTTGTCAATTTTGAACGCAAAGACAGGACAAGGCTTCAGATCAGCGTTTATCCCGTTGCACAATAGGAGATGATTTTTGAAAAGGCGGGCTTGCGAAAGCCCGCCTTTTTTATTGGTTTTCTCATGCTGTCGGTTGAGATAGTGACATGGCTCAATTCTGAGCCAGATAACCTGTCGTTTCAAAAAGGGAAGTCATCCCTCAAAGCCTTTCAAGGCGATGAGATTTGATGAACCGGCTTGTGGTTAAATCAGCGGAGGAAAGAGCAGACGCGGCATCATCGCTCATTCTCGGTCCGCCTTCAGCGGCCCTCCGAGGAATCACGATAAGAATCGTGATAAAGCCGCTCCCATGCCGCATCCGCTCTTTCCATGTGATCCCGTGCGAAATGTTCATAAATAAAGTGTTAGGGCATGGCGTCGAGAAAACAGGAGCGTGATGACCTTCCTTTCAGGTCTGATAACTCTCATGCAACTATTCTATACAGACACGGAGCTTTCTTATTATGCAATTTGTTGATTACGTAAAAATATACGTGAAAGCCGGAGACGGGGGCCGGGGATGTGTGAGCTTCAGGAGGGAGAAGTATGTACCGAGGGGCGGTCCCGACGGCGGAGACGGCGGCAGGGGTGCGAGTATCATTATCCGGGCGACGGGTGAGTTGAATACTCTGATCGATCAAACGTACCATCGGGAGTACAGGGCAAGAAGAGGACAGCACGGAATGGGTAAGAAGATGAAGGGGAAAGACGGAGATGACCTTATCATTTCCGTCCCTGTGGGGACCGTTGTCAAAGATGCCGATTCAGACGCCGTGCTCGATGATCTGGACAGAAGCGGAATGGAATTCATCGCTGCAAGGGGCGGCCGGGGCGGGCTGGGCAACGCGCATTTTGCAACACCCACGAGACAGGCTCCCAGGTTCGCACAGCCGGGAGAACCCGGCGAAGAGCGCAGGCTGGTTCTTGAGCTTAAACTTCTTGCCGATGTCGGACTCATCGGACTGCCCAATGCCGGCAAGTCGACTTTGCTTTCTGCGATATCGTCGGCGCGGCCTAAGATTGCCGACTACCCGTTCACTACGCTTGCACCCGTCCTGGGAGTTGTGAAGACCGGGGATTTCAGGAGCTTTGTTGCCGCCGACATCCCGGGGCTTATCGAGGGAGCGCATCGCGGCGCCGGGCTCGGTTTCCAGTTTCTCAGACACATTGAACGAACCGCCGTTCTCATTCATCTCGTGGATATTTCCGAATTCGCCATGGGAGATCCGGCGGAGAATCTCGAAACGATCAACAGGGAACTCGGGCTGTATAATGAAGATCTCCTCAAGAAACCGCAGACGGTTGTGGGAACAAAGCTGGATCTGGCCGGTAACGGCGAGCGGCTCAAGACACTTGAGCAGTACTGTGCCGGCAGCGGCAAAGAGTTCTTTGCGGTATCCGCCGTAACGGGAGCCGGGATTAAGAGGGTCC
>JBFLXP010000398.1:0-2989 GCA_040757315.1 Nitrospirota bacterium | reverse complement strand
GCATACCATATTGCCGTGACGAAGGGGTGTAATGTTGACCAGCCCCGAAACCTGGCAAAGAGCGTAACCGTCGAATAGGCTTCCGGAAAATCCTGTTGAAATCTGCTTTCTCTTATTCAGAAGACCACTGCCGAGTCTGATATTCAGCGCAGTCAACTATCAATGCAACCGTGAGACAACCTTTGCGCAGAGCCATTCGCTTGTTCTATACAACAAAGTGACATCCTCCCTGGGTATTTAACTCGCCGCTCATCACCTGTCTGACCAAGGACCTGAACTTCTCATAATCCAGAGGTTTTATCATGCAGTGGGAATTATTAAAGTCCTTCAGCAGGGTAACGAGATTCCCATCAAAGTCATCAGACAGGATTATGGTTGAGATGCCTCGCTTCTTTATTTCTTCTAAGAGAGGGGCGCTAAAGGGATAACTTGTGATGATCAGTCCAAACTTCTGATAATTCAGCGTCGAAGGCAGATCATCAAGAGTGGTGACGATATCCGTTTCATATCCCGCGCTTTCAAGGAGCGCGGAACAGACGCGTGCGAATCCGTATTCGTCAAATATAAGAATTCTTTTGTGCTGCATGGACTTGAGATTATCGAAGCAAGTTTAATGCCCACAAGGAGTTCCGTTCGTGAACGTTACAGTACCTTGTTTCGCTGCAGAAGGGGATGTCAATCAGGGCTTGCTTTGCACTTCACCAGTCTCAGATTACTAATAAGACCATAAGTAATGCCACATGACCATCTCTGTTCCGTCATTGCGGCTTGTCCGCAATCCTTCCGACTTGTTCGGAATCGTAAGGAAAGATTCCCGACAAGCGGGAATGACAAACTGTGAGGTTTTACTTATGAACTCCTAAAATAAGATACAGGCGGAGGCAGCGTGCCGTCTTGAGAAGATCACCTCTGTATCGAAAAGATACACCGGTAACACCATACCGAAATTTGTTGAATCCAATAGATACATTGCTTCAGGCCATTTTCTATCGCGCCCTTCGTTCCCATAAGAATTCCGAGTTTCCTTTAGATACAGTTATGAGTTCGGAATCCTCACAGCCCCTTAGAAAAGCCTTTCCCGATAACCACAATTAAGGGGTCCCCTTGGCCGTTGAGCCCTCCCTCTTTATCGGGAGATAGAGTCGCACGCTTGTTCCCCTGCCCTTTTTACTCTTAATTTCAAGGTGGCCGCCATGGTACTGAAGGATTTCACGGGCAATAAACAAGCCAAACCCCTTCCCCTTGCTGTCTAAAGGGATGGACGGGACGTCCATGGCTCTCCTGGCTATTCCAGAACCTGTATCGGAAATCTCTATCACCGCAAACTCGTTGCTGGAGAGGGTTTCTGTCTGGGTCCTTACGACGAGTTGCCCCCCTGAGCGCATAGCATCTATCGCATTGTTCAGTACATTCAAGATGGCCTGCTCAAGCTGAAAGGCGCTTGCCATTAGCGGAGGAATATCCCCGAATTCATAGACGGATTTTATGTTGGAGGCATGCGCTTGAAAAGACGTAAAGGCCTCCAGTGTTTTCAGTAATGAGTTTATATCCGTCAACGTAAATCCCGCATCTGAAATAGAGGTGCTGAGAAATCTTGAGATGAACTTGTCAAGCCGGGAGATTTCCTCGTTCATTATTTTTGCGAACTCACCGAAGGACGGCTCGTGCGCATACTTTTCACTGAGGTATACAACGGCCCCCTTTATAGCATTTAAAGGATTTCTTACCCCATGCGCAAGGGTCGAAGCTGTCTTGCCGATATCAATGAATGGCTGCGAGTACCGGAGACTCCGGGCAACGGAGCACGCTGAAAGGTCTGAGAGTGTTACCATAACTCCCTTGACCATCCCCGCAGTTCTTACAGGATTGATCCGTATGTCTGCGCTCATGTGATCGAGCAGACAATGAAAGTCATATTTCCTTAAGATAAGCGCCTTATTCTTTTCTAAGACCAGCGAGAGCGCGTCATTGTCACCAGAGAATATCCGCGGCAGGACTTCAAAGTATTTTTTCCCTTGAGCTTCAGAGGTTTTCTTCCCGGTGAGCTTAACGAGTTCTTCGTCCCAGGAAGTGATATGGAGTTCTTTATCAGTACAGAAAATGTAAGCCATTTGATCCCCTCACTGTGACATGCGCCATTAACGTTATGGGCGCTCGGCTTCACCCCCTGCTGTTGAGGGTCAGACTCTCATTGCTATCTTTTCAATGGGACCCTCCTTCCCCTCCCGAATCCTCTAAACGAGAAAACCAACTTCTCTTGATAATTATAGTTTAGTTGCAGCAAATAAAATGTCAAGTCAATGCAAAAAAAATCCCTGGACTTCGCTCATGATAAAAACAGCGGCGACCAATTGGTATATTTCTTGCTTTTTAATTTTAATAGTATGAGGAAGAAGTGTTTGATCGATTTTAGCGAGGATCCGGATACGCAGAGGACAGCATGTGCGGCATAGTCGGTTATATTGGCAAGAAAGATGCCCTTTCCGTACTTCTTGACAGTCTGAAGAGGCTTGAATACAGAGGATATGACTCTGCAGGAATTGCCTATCAGAATGGCAACGGAGTAGAAGTGTACAAGACCAAAGGCAAAATAAAGGACCTGCAACAGATTCTTCCCTGTCCATTGCCTGATATCAGGGTCGGACTGGGACACACGCGGTGGGCCACTCATGGAGAACCTTCTACGAGAAATGCCCACCCTCATCGCGCAGGAGGGGTCGTTGTGGTGCACAACGGGATCATTGAAAACTATCGGGAACTCCGGACGCAGTTACTCACTGAGGGACATCAGCTCACTTCTGATACCGATACAGAGGTAATCCCCCACATGATTTCAAAGAATCTGGCAAGCGGACATTCGATCAAGAAAGCCATCGACGAGACGACCGCTCACCTGCGAGGCACATTTGCTCTCGGCATCATGAGCGAAACCCAGCCATACACCCTCTTTGCCGTGAGAAGGGGAAGCCCTCTCGTAGTCTGTTTCGGC
>JBFLXP010000397.1:0-2990 GCA_040757315.1 Nitrospirota bacterium | reverse complement strand
TGAGCGTGCTGATGACGACCCCTCTTCCCGGAAACTTCTTAAATCCGATGAGTGTCCCGGCGGGAAGACCTGCAGCGGTCGCGATTGCAAGCGCAAAACCGGAGACTTTGAGCGAAAGAAAAATGATGCCGAGCAGTTCAGGATCAAGAGTTAGTATAAGGGAAAAAGCCTTCCTGAAACCTTCGATTATGGAATCCATCGTACTATTCTAACAGAAACAAATCAGGTCTCTTCCGGTATTCCAACGGGAGGTCCAATCACAGAGGCACGGAGACACAGAAATTTTTCCGGACTCAAGTCAAAATACGGTATAGTCCGCAAACCACCGTCATTTCGCATTCGGAGTAAAGAGCTGGTTGCCGTATTTGTCCTTAAACGAACCGATCGCCTGCTGTCCTTCCTTTGATATCAGCCAGTTGATGAACTGCATGGCCTCTTTATATTTCACGTGTTTATGCCTTTCGGGATTCACGGCCATCACTCCGTATTGATTATAAAGAACAGGATCGCCTTCGAGCACAACAATCATTTCAAGCTTGTCTTTCTCTTTCGTCCCCAGCCATGTGCCCCAATCTGTCAGGGTGTAAGCTCTTTTTTCATTAGCTATCCTCTGAGTCTTCTCCATTCCCTGACCAACTTCGAGATACCACACACGTCCCTTGGGGTCTATATCCGTCTTTTTCCATATCTCCAGTTCCTTGGTATGAGTGCCGGATTTGTCGCCTCTTGATACAAAAGGTTGAGAAGCTTCCGCAATCTTCCGGAATGCATCGGTTGCCGATTTTATGCCCTTTACCTTAGCCGGGTCGTTCGGAGGTCCGATTATGATAAAATCGTTATACATCACATCGTGGCGGTTCACGAAATACCCTTCAGCAACGGCCTTTAATTCGAGATCCTTTGCGTGGACAAAGACGACATCCGCGTCGCCTCTCTTTCCGATCTCAATCGAGGCTCCGGTCCCGACGGCGACAACGTCGACTTTGATCCCTGTCTTCTTCTCAAATACCGGCAGAATGTAATCAAATAGCCCTGAGTTCTGAGTGCTGGTTGTCGACGCGCACTTGATTCGTGTCTCAGCCGATGCCTCCGATACAGTACAGATGAATAAACCGATCATCAACAGCAAAAGCCATTTCTTCATACCACCCCCATGTTTTTTTTGATTAATCGAATACCGATTCCTTATACCTATTGACTACCGTCTCCCGCCTGATTTCTTCGTGATCACCGACGGCGTCGCATCGGGATAAAAGAGATTGATGCCGTGTTTCTTGTACGACGCGATAATCCTCTGCCCTTCGGTCGATGTTACGTAGGCTATAAAGTCCATAGCCTTGCGGTATTTCACATTCGTGAATTTATCGGGATTCACCGCGATAACGCTGTAAAAGTTCCTCAATATCCTGTCCTCTCTGACGAGGACCTTCAGCACGATCTTCGGCTTGAGGTTCAAGAAAGTCGCCACATCAGTCAGTGTATATGCCTTCTTCTGATCGGCGAGGACCAGTGTATCTTTCATGTTCGCCCCCGCTTCAAAATACCAGCCTTTTCCCTTCGGATTTATTCCCGCATCATCCCAGATGTCCATTTCCCTGATATAGGTGCCTGAATCGTCGCCGCGCGATACGAACGGATGTCCTTTTTCGGCGATTTCCTCGAATGCGTCGACCGCCGTTTTCGCAGACTTAATGCGCGCAGGGTCATTCCCCGGTCCTGCAATCACAAAGTCATTGTGCATGACCGGCCTCCTGTTCACCCCGTACCCTTCAGCTATGAATTTCTCTTCACGGAAAGGATCGTGCACAAAGAGCACATCCGCCTCGCCTTTCTTTCCTATCCTGATCGCTTTGCCTGTTCCCACGGCGATGACTTCCACTTTCACATCGCACTCCGCAGATTTTTCATAAGCAGGGATCAAGATATCGAACAGCCCTGAATTCTGAGTGCTTGTTGTTGAGGCGATCACAAGTCTTGTTTTTTTCCTGGACATTATAACCTCCTTTGTATGCTTTCTTTGCCTATGCACATTCTCAGTATACCTCAAGTAAGGCTGTAGAGTATGGGGATAATGATCTGTGCTTTCGCAGGAGGTTTGGGGAAAGGAGAGGCGTTCCTGACAGCATCGGCTGCGTTATCATCCAGCACCTTGTGCCCCGAGCTTTTCGATACGATGATGTCCATAGCCTCACCTCTTGCAGATATGAGGAAAGAGACAATCACTTTTCCCTCCCATCCCATTCGCTTTGCCAGCGCTGGATAGGTAATCTTTTTTTGAATCATATCCCTTATGTAGAAGAAGTTTTTCCGGAGATACCCCCCTTCATTGGGTCCGGAGGAGCCTATCGGAACGCCGCCGTATCCAACCGCATTACCTGCTGCGACGGAGCCCTTTTTATCCATCAGACCGTCTGTCGAACCCGTCCGTCCGTGTGAAATCTTATCTAAACTGTAAAGCACGGCAACGGGCTGCCTGCTATCGGCCAATCCCGCATCGGGGTTACTTTGGGATGGCGCCTGCGGCTGTATTTCTGACGCCGTCGTTTCCCGAAGCTGGGTCGGCAGAACCGGTGCTTCCGCTACCTGCTCTTCTCTGGTTGACTCTTGATCTGTCTGCTGCTTTTGAGTTTCTCCGATAATCCCGGGCTTTGGTATTATCGTTTCCATCCGATGCCTGTTTTCAAAAGCTGTGGCTCCGGCGTTGCCTTTTGTTGTCCCGATCGGATTTTCCATGCGGAAGTCGATAACCAACAACTTGTCCGAAGGCTTTAAAGACCCGCCCATTCCGATTATGATGAAGATGATTAGGGCATGGACCGCCACCGACATCTGAAAAGCCTTGAAATGATAATTATCTCTTGTCATCTTACTCATATAGTCATTCGATCAATCGATTTGCCTTTAATCTCCGAATGACCGGCGGAACCATCAGGGAACCCAGACCGCCGAAGATAATATACAGAATGAATGAAACAGCGGCGTGTCCCATA
>JBFLXP010000396.1:0-2992 GCA_040757315.1 Nitrospirota bacterium | reverse complement strand
GAAAAGCTCTGCTACTTCAGAAGGGACTTTCTCACGTCGCCGACGCGCAGTGTAATCTTGTTCGAATCGAGGTATTCGAGAAATGGAAGCGCGTATTTACGGGTGGTGTTGAGTATGTCCCTGAATTCAGCCACGGTCATGTCCGGTTTCTTGCTGTAAAAGTCTTTCAACCGATCAATCATTTCCCGGAACACGAAAGAGGTCACGTACGTCGAATCATTGATCCTGACAAGGCTGCCCTCTTTTGCCATTAGCTGTAAAATATCCGTCAGGTGTTTCTGGTCCATCTTCAGAGATTGGGAGAGTTCTTCCTTGGCCGGAGGCTGGAATTCGCCCTTTTCGAGCAGTTCCAGGATTCTTGTTTTTACGGTCTGATCGACCTCGGAAAGGGCCGGCCTGAAAGACGTCAGACGCAGCAGTTCTTTCTCGGCGGCGACTTCTTTCAGAGACGCAGTCAGATTCCCGAACAGCCTCGAATCAATATTGAAGTGCGCCTTCAGCTCTTCCTTGGGCAGTCCGGGCTTGAGTGGATTCTTTTTGTGGAAGTCGGAAAGGATCTTGATGACCGATTCTTTCATTTGACCTAACGGCTGGGCGTGAATGAGTATGTCCTCAAACTGCATGAGGATGCCATTTTCTTTCAATTCCCGGAGCGACTGTTTGATGGAAGGGACTTCCGCCTTTACCCAGCCCTCAATCATCGACACGTTCATCCCGTATATTCCCGCCCTTTTCACCTTGACCGCTATCTTGTCGGAAAGCGATCCCGTCTCAAAAATCTGCAAGTCCTCCAATCCTTCTTTCATGCTTCTTCTCTGTGATAGCGGATCGATGATTTCGCCGCCCCCGATCGTCTCGACGGGCGAAAAACGGCGGATGATGTAACGGTCGCCCGACATCGAGATTACAGGCTCCCGAAGCCTGAATTGACAGTAACATTGTTCCCCTGCTTTCAGTTCACTCCTGCCGTAAAGAATAATCCGAGCAATCGTCTCCGAAGTGCCGAGATGGAAATGGATGAGGCTTTTGCTCTTCAGAGGAGGGGCATCAGACAGAAGCTCGACTTTCGCATCGATCTTTCGTGTCGGTATGAATCTGCCGGGCACGACAACAGTATCCCCTCTCCGCAGCGCCTCTTTCTCGACTCCCTGCAGATTGATCGCAACTCTCTGTCCGGCGTAGGCGGTCTGTATGGACTTGCCGTGACTGTGGAGTCCGCGAACCTTGCTCTGAATATTGGTGGGGAGTATCTCCGCGTCGTCGTTCACAGATATGCTTCCCGAAACCGCAGTTCCCGTAACTACTGTGCCGAATCCTTTTAAGGTGAAAACTCTGTCTATCGGAAGCCTGAAAAGGCCCTTTGCCGGCTTCGGCTCCACCGTCAGAGCGATCCGGTGGATCTTCTCTTTCAATAACTCAACGTTGAACATCGTTTTGGAGGAGACGTGTACAATCTCCGCACCCTCTAAAAAAGTCCCCTGAACAAAGTTCTTTACTTCTTCCTCCACAAGTTCAAGCCACTCGCCCTCGACGAGGTCGGCTTTGGTGATCGCAATGAGTCCCGATTTGATTTTCAGGAGATTACAGATGTGGAGGTGTTCGCGGCTCTGGGGCATGATCCCCTCGTCTGCAGCGATGACGAGAAGGACGAGGTCGATTCCACCGGCGCCGGCAAGCATGTTCTTGACGAGCCGTTCGTGGCCGGGCACGTCCACAATTCCTACTGTGAGTCCGTCGGGATATGCAAGGTCCGCAAACCCGAGGTCGATCGTAATGCCGCGCTCCTTCTCTTCTTTCAGCCTGTCGGGGTCTATTCCCGTCAGGGCCAATACAAGAGAGCTTTTCCCGTGATCGATATGGCCTGCAGTTCCAAGAATTATGTGCCGCATGAAATCATGATCCTCATCGCTATGAAAGATTCATAACCCCTCCTAACCTCCCCTTTTCTTAAGGGGAGGGGTTATCTCCAGAGGGGTTAGGGGAGTTACTCCATTCAACTGAATCGTTGGCTTGTCAACCATAAGTCATACTGTAGTCTATGAACACTCTTCAGAAAACCGAGCTAACAAAGCATTTTACCATTTTTCAAAATCTGTTTTTTTCTTCCATCCTCATAGACCAGGATTACCGTCGGTTTGAAAAATACAAAGTCCTGGTGAAAGGGAGTTTTAACCTTTCCGCCGAAAGAACTGTTATCCCCGAGAGCAACATGAATCGTGCCGAGTATCTTTTCCGACTCAAGAATATTGTCGGGCCTCTTCGCGGCGCTGTTCGTACCGATGCCGAGCTCGGCTATATTTCCATTTTCTTTTCTTTCAGCCAGCTTCATCCGCAAATATTGAACATACGGATCGTCTCCGGATATGTCCGAAACGAACCCGTCTTTAACCGCGAGGGTGATCGTCTTAGACAATTGTCTCGTCGGCGCCCATTCGAGCACCATCTTACCTTTTGCAGTTCCTTCGACGGGTGCGATATATACTTCGCCCGCGGGCAGGTTCCCGAAGGAGCCCCGCCTGGTAAGAATCCCCGTGTCGGCAATTGCTTTTCTTCCCTTCTTGGAGAGCGTCAGGGACGTGCCGTTCGGCGTCTTTATGATGATTCTCCCGGCCTCACTCACGATTCGCGCAAGGTCTACCGTCCTGCGGGCAAGGGCTTTCCAGTCCACATTCATCGCTCCTTCCAGCATGGAGGCCTCAAAGATCGGCATACTTGCATATCGGCAGCCGCAGACTCTTGTCAGGAAATCTCTGAATTTCGTATGACTTGTCGAAAAGTTCGCAAGTGCGATCACGCAATCAACAGTCTGGTCTCTATTCTCCCTGATGATTTCCTCGGCCACCCTGAGAGTTGCATCGGAAGCCTTTTTCTTTATGATCGGGAGCAGAAGATGCTTCTTCCGCAGGAGATCAACCGTCTCTTCTCCGAATGCAAGCTCCCAGAGTCTTGCAGGCGGTTCGGCGCCGTGACTGCCGGTCGCTTCATACTCGTA
>JBFLXP010000395.1:0-2993 GCA_040757315.1 Nitrospirota bacterium | reverse complement strand
CCAAGAGCGTCATGCGCGAGTTCGCTGAGACAAGAAGCTTCCTTGACAACATTTTGCAAAGTTCCACCAAGTACTCCATCATCGGAAAGGATCTCGACCACAAGATCCTCTCATGGAACGAGGGGGCGCGGCGTAATTACGGATATGTAGCCGAGGAGATCATAGGCAAGGACTCAAGCATACTTCACACGCCTGAAGACATAAAGTCAGGGGCGGTTGATAGAATGCTGGAGATCGCCTATGAAAAGGGCCTTGCAGAGGGCGAATTTGTGCGCGTCCGGAAGGACGGCTCCCGCTTTATGGCAAGCGTTGTCGTAACGCGACGTAACGATTCTTCAGGCCGTCCAATCGGTTTTCTGCTCATGAGCAACGATATCTCGGAAAAGAAACAGGCGGAGGAAAAACTGAGGCAGGCGTCCCAGTATGCCAGAAGCCTTGTCGAGGCGTCTCTTGACCCACTCGTAACGATCAGCCCCGAGGGCAAGATCACCGACGTCAATGAGGCAACTATAAAAGTGACGGGCATTCCCCGCGACGATCTCATCGGCACGGACTTTTCGGACTATTTCACAGAGCCCGAGAATGCCAGAAAGGGATACGAGCAGGTCTTCGCAAAGGGGTTTGTCACCGATTACCCGCTGACCATCAGACATAAAGAAGGCTGGCTCACCAACGTTCTCTATAATGCGTCGGTCTATCGCGACGCACAAGGCAACGTCCTGGGCGTGTTCGCTGCCGCACGCGACGTTACTGCGCAGAGGCAGGCGGCCCAGTATGCCAGAAGTCTGATCGAGGCATCTCTCGACCCGCTCGTGACGATCAGCCCCGAAGGCAAGATCACAGACGTCAATGAGGCAACCATAAAAGTGACGGGCATTCCCCGCGACGATCTCATCGGCACAGACTTTTCAAATTACTTCACCGAGCCTGAGAATGCCCGTAAGGGATATGAGCAGGTCTTCGCAAAAGGCTCCGTTACCGATTACCCGCTGACCATCAGGCATAAAGACGGCCGGCTCACCAACGTTCTCTATAATGCGTCGGTCTATCGCGACGCGCAAGGCAAAGTCCTGGGCGTGTTCGCTGCCGCGCGCGATGTGACTGCTCAAAGGGAGGCCGAGTCAAAGATTGCCGAACAGCGTGCAAGGGAAGAGCAGCGCACCCGCGAACTCGAGCGTCTGGCGGAACTGGAGAGATTCCAAAAGCTTACTGTCGGGCGCGAGCTCAAGATGATCGAATTGAAGAAAGAGATAGAGGAGCTTCAAAAAGAAATCAACGCACAGCAGAAGACCACGCCTGTTGAGAGGGCCGAGCCATGATTGACACAGCCCTTAAGGCGTCGAAGGGAACATCTCAGATAGGCACCGAGGACTATACCAAGGCGATACTCAACATCCTCGAAGACTTTTCGGAGGAGAAGGCGCGTCTCGAAAAAACTCAGCGTGCGATCCTGAATATCATAGAAGATTCTTCCGTTGAAAAGATGAACCTTGAAGGTACGCAGAGTGCGGTCATTAACATCCTGGAGGACTTCACAGGCGAGAAAGGCCGTCTTGAGGAGACAGAGCGAGCCGTCCTTAATGTACTTGAGGACTTCTCCGCAGAAAAATCCGGGCTTGAGGGAACGCAGAGCGCAATGTTGAATCTGCTTGATGATTTTGACCGGGAACGGGTGAAGACAGAGGCCGCCCGCCGCGAGCTGCAGCAATCCAATGCGCAGCTCCGGAAGGAGATGGAGGAGCGCAGCAAGGTGGAAGAGCAGGTCAAAAAGTCGCTGGGAGAAAAAGAAGCGCTTCTCAAGGAAATACACCACCGCGTCAAGAATAACCTCCAGATAATCCAGAGCATGCTCAACCTTCAGTTGCCTCAGATCAAGGACGAGAAAGCTATCGCCTTATTTAAAGAGAGCCAGGACCGTGTCTACTCTATGGCTCTTATACATGAAAAATTATATCAGTCCGAGTCGCTGGCAAAGATAGATTTTCTCGAATATATCAGAAGCCTTACTAACTACCTTTTCCTTTCTTATGGAGCAACCGGCAGGGCCATTCGATCGAAGATACTTGTGAAAGACATTTCCCTGGATGTGGATACGACAATCCCGTGCGCTTTGATCATCAATGAACTGGTTTCGAATTCGTTGAAGCATGCCTTTCCGGCTTCGAGACGCTCAGAAGAACCGGGTGAAATCTGTATCAGCCTGCGCCTTGATGTCGACAACAGGTTCCTGCTGTCGGTCAGTGACAACGGCGTAGGACTGCCTGCGGGCTTTGAAATACAGAACAGCGACTCACTTGGGTTGAAATTAGTGGTCGCACTGGTAAAGCAGCTCAACGGGAACATTCATATCGGTGGAAACGCCGGGGCGGAATTCATGATTTCCTTTACTGCAAAGAACGAGAAAGAAGACTGAATATGCCGGAAGCGAAGATACTGATCGTTGAAGACGAAGTCATTGAAGCCATGGACGTACAACAAAGACTGGCAAGCCTGGGATATCCTACGCCTGATATTGCTCATTCCGGAGAGGAAGGCGTCAAGAAAGTGGAAGAGGCACAGCCTGACCTCGTGTTGATGGACATAATGATGCCCGGAAAAATGGACGGCGTGACCGCCGCCGAACAAATCCAGTCGCGCTTTGATATTCCAATTGTGTATCTTACCGCTTACGCGGATGAAAATACTCTCCGGCGCGCAAAGGTAACAGAGCCGTATGGATACATAGTCAAGCCCTTTCAGGAAAGGGAATTGCACATATCAATCGATATGGCTCTGTACAAGCACAAGATGGAAGGGGAATTGAAAGCCAGGGAAAAGTGGCTTGCCACAACGCTCAGCAGCATCGGAGACGCCGTCATCGCCACCGATAAGAACGGGATGATAACGTTTATGAATCCGATCGCCGAGGGACTGACAGGCTGGAAGATGGGAAACGCGTTAAATAAAAAACTGACGGAAGTATTCACCATAATAAACATGGATACCCGCAAGCC
>JBFLXP010000394.1:0-3009 GCA_040757315.1 Nitrospirota bacterium | reverse complement strand
TCACTCAGCACACAGACTGTGAGCACTTACAAGAACCGCATCTTGTCCAAGATGAAGATGGGTTCGCTTGCGGATATCGTCAAATATGCCATCCAGCACGGTCTGATAGACTAATCCGGATTATTCATTATTCACAAACGCAAGAAAGCAGAGCAGATGTCCGAAAGCTTTCAGGACTCATTCTCGGTTCCGATAAGAATCGGGATAAAGCCGCTCCATACCGCATCTGCTCTCCTCGCGAGCAGAATTCACGAACCATGACGTAGGGCCAACCGCAGCTTTCCTGCATCTTACCGACGTATTCCGAACCCAAAATTGACCTAATTTCTCCGAACTTTGTAGTAAAAATACTACAAAAAAAACATCGAAAGGACTACAACAAAGTCTTATTTTTTCAGATTTTTTTTGAGGTCATCGATTTGTTATCGTAACTTTAGGTGGAAAAAAATTTCTTGGGGGGAATTAGTCAATGGAAAATTGCAGCACGGGTAGGGTTCTTGTATTCAGCAGCAACGACGAGTTTGTCACATCCCTCTGTCAGATGCTTTTGAGGGCGGATTATACCGTCGAAGGGTTCAATGCCTGGAACGCAGCGCTCCAAGCCCTGAAGGAAAAACAGTTCGACGTGTTTCTCGTGGACGCCGAGATGCCGGAAATGGACGGCATCGCTGTCCTCAGGGCGGCCATGAAGATCGATCCCCATCTTGCGGGTGTCGTGATAACCGGACAGAACCAGTTCGATCTCGCCGTCGAGGCGATGCAGTTGGGCGCCTTCGATCACATCGCAAAGCCGTTCAGACTGGAGCTGCTCCTGTCAAAGATTTCCCGGGGAATAGAGTTGCGTCGTCTGCGGAAATCTGCGGAGGTGTACAGATGCATTTTTGAGAATGCCGCGGAAGGCATTTATCTTCTGGATGCAGACGGCAATTTCGTGACGGCAAATTTGGCGCTCTCGAGGATGCTCGGATATGAGTCTCCCGACGATCTTTTGATGCATACGAAGGATATGTGGAAGCAATTCTATGTGGAGCCCGAACGTCACACGCTTCTGAGGTGCTTGTTGACGGAAAGGTCTGTCGTGTCCGATTTTGAATCCGAGGTTTATCGCAAGGACAAGCGCACCATATGGGTTGCCGAGAACGTCCGTGCCGTGCGTGACCAATACGGAAAGACAACTTGTTTTCGGGGCACGGTCAGGGACGTGTCGGGACGGAAGAATATGGAAAGCGCTCTGCGCGAAAACGAGATACATTTAAGGCTGTGCGCAGAGAAGGCCGAAAAGGATAAAGAAGTGCTTCACGAGATAATCGAAGAGATGTGCCATTCCTATGCCGACCTGGAGGCGTCCTTCGTTAAGTTTGTCAGTGCGATGGTGAGCGTCATTGACGGGAAGAGTCCGTGGCTGAAGGGACATTCGGTGCGTGTCGCGTCCTATGCCGCAAGAATCGGCAGAGAGATGGGGCTCGGGCCCGAAGACCTCAAAAAGCTTCGACTTGCCGCTCTCCTTCACGACGTGGGCAAGATTGTCGATTTCGACGATCTTCTCAACAAACCCGGCAAGCTTTCGCAGGATGAATTCGAGCAGATAAAGAAGCACCCCGTGCAGGGAGCGCTCATTCTGAGAAAGGTGAAGCAGATGAACGATCTCGTCCCGATCGTCCGCCATCACCACGAGCGGATCGATGGAAGGGGATATCCCGACGGACTGAAGGGCGATCAGATTCCTTTCATTTCAAAAATCCTGCACGTAGCCGACTCGTACGATTCCATGACAGTAGACAGACCGCACAGACAGGCGCCCGGACGGGACTTTGCTTTTGAGGAGCTGAGAAGATGCAATAACACGCAGTTCGACCCGCGGGTGGCAGAGGCGGCTTTGAGGGTGCTATAGGCAAGCTGTTCATGTCTGTGGGGGCAGAGCAGATGTCCCGAAAGCATTCGTGATACAGCATCTGCTCTGACTGACTAAAAAAAGTTATGAATAATCTGGGCCACCTTTGGATGACATCGGTACGAAATGCGATGTATAATTCTATCGTGAAGAGGCTTGTCGTCAAAATCGGAAGCAATATCCTCGCCGACGGAAAAGAGGGGATCGACACGAAGAGGATTTCCTCAATAGCGCGGGATATTCGTGCTCTGTACGATGAAGGGTACGAGGCTGTTATCGTATCGTCGGGCGCGATAGCCGCGGGAATGAGAAAACTGGGACTCAAGGAGAAGCCCACAGACGTTAAACTGAAGCAGGCGGCGGCGGCGGTCGGACAAAGCAGCCTCATGTGGGCTTATGAGCGGGGCTTCAGCGAGTATGGCATGAAGGTGGCACAGGTACTGCTGACCCGGGACGACCTTTCGGACAGAAAGCGGTATATCAATTCGAAGAACACGCTTCTGACGCTGCTGGCTTATAAGATCGTGCCGGTGATCAACGAAAACGATACGGTTGCGACGGACGAAATAAAGTTTGGGGACAATGATTATCTCGCCTCGCTCGTTGCGGGCCTTACAGAGGCCGAAAGACTGATTATCCTGTCCGATGTCGAAGGGCTTTATACTGAAGATCCCCGGCACAGCCCAAAAGCAAGGCTTGTCGAGTGCGTTGAGGAGATCACGCCGGAGATCGAGCGGAGAGCAGGTGGGGCCGGAAGCTCCGTAGGAACAGGCGGGATGTACTCGAAAATCCTTGCTGCGAAGCGGGCGATGAGCCACGGCATAGTCGTGCATATTGTCAGCGGCAGAAAGGACGGATTACTCCCCTCTTTGATCGGCGGCAATCCCGCAGGCACACTGTTCAAGCCGAAGCAAGAGAGATTGTCCTCGCGAAAGGGATGGATTGCATACGGCAGCCGCTCAAAAGGCAACATCGTCATAGATGACGGCGCCGTGAAAGCGCTCGTCGAAGGCGGCAAGAGTCTGCTCCCTTCGGGCATATTGTCTGTGGAAGGACAGTTTGACATAGGAGACGCGGTGTCCTGCCTCGACGCAAAGGGGCGAAGGATCGCAAAGGGA
>JBFLXP010000393.1:0-3013 GCA_040757315.1 Nitrospirota bacterium | reverse complement strand
TTGGTTCTCGGAAATCTTGGCGCGGTCTATGCCATGGTCGTGCACGGCGAGGACGTACTTGACGAGGTGAGTATTTCGGCTAAAACCAAAGTGTCCCGTTTCAGAGACGGTAAAATCGACACTTTCAAACTTGAGCCCGAAATTTTCGGCTTATGGAGAGGCAAGATGGAAGACCTGCGGGGAGGCAACAAAGACGAAAACGCGGCTATCACCGTGTCCATGTTGAGAGGCGAAAAGGGACCCAAGAGAGACACTGTGCTCATGAATTCGGCTGTCGCCTGCATAGTTGCAGGAATGACAGAGGATTATAAGACTGCTTTCGAGATTGCCGCAGATTCGATAGATTCAGGCAAGGCATGGAAGAAGTTGGAGGTAGTAAGAAAGGTCAGCAATGCATTGTAAGGAGGATTTTTGCCGGTCAGAGCAGCTGTTGTAGGCGTGGGATATCTGGGACAACACCATGCGCGAATATATTCTGAGATGGATGATGCCGAACTGGTCGGCGTTGTCGATATCGACCGTGAGAAGGCCGATGCCCTCGCAGCCAAATATGGCTGTCGCGCTTCATACGACTACAAAGATATTCTCGGCTACGTCGATGCGCTGAGTGTCGTGACCCCGACTCCGTGCCATTTCGAAATTGCACGGGATTGCCTCAGGGCGGGCAAGGACGTCCTCGTGGAGAAACCTATCACCATTACTGTCGAAGAGGCCGACGAACTCATAGAGGAGTCGGACAAGAAAGGTTGCATTATTCAGGTCGGTCATCTCGAACGATACAATTCCGCGATTCTCGCCGCCTCGGAGCTGATAAAAGATCCGGTTTTCCTGGAATCCGAAAGGCTCTCCCCTTTTCTTGTGAGGGCGACGGATGTCGACGTCACCCTCGATCTTATGATTCATGACATTGACATAATATTGAGCCTTATCGCCGTACCCGTCAGGGAGATCAGGGCGGTCGGGTCGAATGTGCTTTCCGGGAAGATCGACGTGGCTAAGGCGTGGCTTGAGTTTGAGAACGGATGCATGGCGCTTGCTACGGTGAGCCGCCTCTCGCCGGAAAAGCAGCGCAGACTCAAAATCTTCCAGAAGGATTCTTATTTGTCCATAGATTATCAAAGCTCCGAGATGAAGCGTTATTTCAGAAACGGGGAGGGAATATCGGTTGATGTCGTTTCGCCCGAGAAGAAAGAACCGCTCAAGGAGGAACTGAAGGATTTCATCAGATGCATTCAGCGGAGAGAGCGTCCCAAGGTGTCGGCGGTTGAGGCAAGAAACGCTTTAAAAGTAGTGCTGGAGATCAACAAGATGATCATAAATTCGGCTTGAGGCACGGGAGGATTTGTTACATTGGTTCCGATGGTTGATTTGGAAAAACAGTTTCGTGAGATCAGGGATGAAGTATTCGCTGCTCTTGAGGAGATACTCGACAGCAGCCACTATATCCTCGGAGAGAAGGTCGCGGACTTCGAGAAAAAGGTGGCTGTCTATCACGGCGTCAAAGAAGGCGTCGGGGTTGCTTCGTGCACGGATGCTCTCCATCTGGCACTGGATGGACTCGGGATCGGAGAAGGGGACGAAGTCATCACAACCCCTTTCACTTTTTTTGCGACTGTAGAAGCCATATTATATACCGGAGCCCTGCCGGTCTTTGTTGATATCGACCCTGCCACCTTCACCATCGATGTCGATCAGATCGAATCACACATTACGGGCAGAACCAGGGCAATCCTTCCTGTCCACCTGTTCGGTCATCCTGCAGACATGGAAAGGATTGTGAAGATAGCAAGAAAGCACGGACTCAAGGTGATCGAAGACTGCGCTCAGTCCTTTGGTGCTAACGTGAATGGAAGAAAGACTGGAAGCTTCGGCGACGCAGGCTGTTTCAGTTTTTATCCCAGCAAAAATCTTGGCGCCTATGGAGACGGAGGGTTGATCGTCACGGACAATACGAAAACGGCCGGGAGGATCAGAGAACTCAGAAATCACGGGTCCCGCGGTTCTTATGTTCACAGAAGGGTAGGCTTCAACAGCAGACTTGACGAGATGCAGGCCGGGATTCTTCTCGTCAAGTTCAAACGCATTGACGAATACAACCGCCGGAGGAGAAAGAATGCGTCGCTGTACTCGGAGCTCCTGTCCGACTGTGTAAAGTGTCCCGAGGAGAAGGCGGGGGACTGCCACGTCTATCACCAATATACCATCCGAAGCAAGAAGAGAAACGAAATCCAACTGAAGCTCCGGGAGCGCGGTGTTTCGTCGGTTGTTTACTATCCGGTTCCTCTTCACCTTCAGGAGGCGCTCAAGTTCCTGGGCTATCAAAGGGGTGATTTCCCTGCGTCGGAGAAGGCTGCGAAGGAAGTTCTCTCCTTGCCCATGTATCCTGAGCTGGAAGAAGATACGATACGGAGGATAGCCGGAATAATCAGGGATGCTGTCTAAGCAGCAACCTAATGACTGTAACCCCCCTGCGTCCCCCCTTAATTTAAGGGGGGAAATGAGGGGGGTTATGTGTGCGGATGCGTGTATTGCGTCCGGCGGGTCATGAATACTGTAATGATCATTGCAGGCGAAAGCTCCGGAGAATTATACGGATCGCTCCTGGCAATGGAACTGAAGCAGAGGGACCCGGGCCTGCGCATTGTCGGTGTCGGGGGACAGCGCATGAATGAGGCGGGGGTCGAGCTGCTCTCGACCGTGTCGGACGCGTTCGGGCTTGTCGAAGCCGTCTCATCGTTGAAGAAGATCAATGATACGTACAAGCGGGTCATTACCGCGCTGAGAGAACTGAAGCCAGGCGTGCTTGTCCTCATCGATTATCCGGATTTCAATCTGAAGGTTGCCGCGAAAGCAAAATCCCTCGGCATCAAAATTCTCTACTATGTGAGCCCCCAGGTCTGGGCGTGGCGAAAAGGCAGAGTGAAGAAGATCGCTTCTCTCGTAAGCAGAATGGCGGTCGTTATTCCATACGAAGAAAAGATATACACATATGCACGGGTCCCCAGCGAAGTTG
>JBFLXP010000392.1:0-3026 GCA_040757315.1 Nitrospirota bacterium | reverse complement strand
ATCTCAACAGTAATAATATCCCATACAATTTCATAATCAATGCCGAAGTAATCATGGATTAATTTATCTCTGGTCCCTGCCATTGCCCTCCAGTCAACAGCTCCATGACTTTTCCTGAAATCATCCGGGAGTTTTTTGACTGCTTCTCCGATTACTTCAATGCTGCGGACAAACGCCCTCTTGAGAGTTTCATCTTTAAGAAAACTTTTCCTGCTGAGTCCTTCTGATTTGCTGATTATATAGTCCGCTTCATCAAGGATATGTCTGAGATATTCCTTATAGGACATATTCGATTTCTTTGAGGATATGAGGTTTCAGATACGGACTCAGGCTCTCAGGTGTTATAAGCTCCACTTTACGATGAAGCAGGTCTTCAAGAAGATAGGCAAGGTGAATGAAGTTCTTAAAATTTTTCTTTCCCCGCATAAATTCCACAAGCAGGTCAACATCGCTTTCTTTGTTCTGTTTTCCTTTAACAAAGGAGCCGAAAAGACCAATCCGTTTTACGCCGAGACTCTCTATCTCCTGCCTGTGAGAGGAAAGAATACTCGAAACATCTTTTCTTGTCTGTACTGTTTTCATAAGTGCTGACCTCTGAACAATTATACCAAAACCCTGATGAAAGATACATTTCTCCGGCTTCAAAGATTCCGCCCCGATAACAAACAGGTAGAGGTGTCAGTTTAAAGTATTTTAAAGTGCAAATCAGCCGTTCCCAGCGCTTGAAATGTTGCATCTGCTTGAGCCGTTTAACTGTTTAAGCGGTTCAAACTGATCAAGCTGTTCAAGCGGTTTATATAGAACATTGAGCGGATTATGAAGAAGCTGAAGTTGTAAAATGGGTATGCCTGACCCCACGAACAGTTTGTTCCCGGTAATCCCTCATCACCGCGTCATCAGCGCGAACACCCCCCAGCCCAGGTATTCACGCGTGTAAGCGGCGTAGCGCTCGGGTTCCGAGGTTAGTTTGGCTCGAACATCTTTCGCGAGCTCGTCGTCGGGATTGGCTTCAAGCCATCGGCGCATGGTGAGCCATTTGGCCGCCTCGTATCTGTCCCAGCTGTCCTGGTCAGCCAGAACCATTTCAACGACGTCGTAGCCAACGTGGCCGAATGACGCGAGAAGTTCTGGAAGCGTGAGAAAGTCGGAGATTGAATTGGCAAGACACCCCTTGGCAATATCTTCCGTTGATGGTAACTGCCGCCAGTAGGGCTCGCCGATGAGGATGATCCCTCCGGGACGGAGGCTCTGCGACAGAAGCTCAATGGTGCCGGCGACTCCCCCGGCGATCCATGTGGCACCGAGACAGGCTGCCACGCCGGCTTTCTCGTCAGCGACGAAGCCGGCAGCATCGCCATGAATGAACCGGACTTGATCGGCGACACCGAGTTCTTCAGCGCGGAGTTTCGCTTGCCCGGTGAACAACGGGCTCATGTCGATGCCGGTGCCGATGATTCCGTAATCGCGTGCCCAGGTGCACAGCATCTCCCCCGAACCGCTGCCGAGGTCGAGCACTCGGGTCCCTGTTTCCAGACGCAGCGCAGCACCGAGAGTGGCAAGCTTTTCGGGTGTGAACGGGTTATGGATGCGGTGAGCACTTTCGGTGATGTTGAAGATACGTGGAATGTCCATTGCAGAAAATCTCCTTAAATATGTGGGGTCGCATCTTTAACTGTGACAGTTTTGCTTTCATTCATCATTGAAAAGATACCCCTTTATTATTAATCTGATCAATTATGAATTAATCCTCAGTATTTGTCACGGATAAAGATGCGACCCCAGACAGAAGAAGAACTTTCTGAAGATCGTAGACCTAACACCCCTCTTGTTGCTTCTTCAAGGCATGTTGTCTATCTGTTCCGCCTTGCCTTCTTGAATACTATAGTCTGTAGATTTTTAGTCATCACAAACGGCACAATTCTCTTCAATGACCACTCCTGATAAGTATGGGACTAAAGTGAAAATATATTTCGGCAAAGCGCTTAAAAAGTTGAGAGAGGACCGTGGTATTTCTCAAGAAGAACTTGCTTACGAGAGTGGATATCACCGAACCTACATCAGTCAACTTGAGCGAGGTCAGAAAAGTCCCTCCATGCAAACCATATTTCAGCTTGCAAGTGCTTTAAATGTCAAACCGAGTGAAATTGTTCATGCTGTTGAGGATCTGCTTAGTAAAAAACACTAAATTAAATTCGAGATAATAACCTGAATGAAGATTGTAAAAATAGAGAAGGTAATTGACTCAGGAAAATTTTCCCAATCCAGCGATTGGCAAACTGTTCAGGAACATATTATTCAATCAATTAGGTCAATAGAGTGGCCTCCGGGATCTGGGTCGTTCACACTTCATGACGAATCAGGCAAGAAACGTGGAGAGGGTAGTGGTGTAAAGCCTATCAAAAAGGCATGCATGCTAAAATTGCAATCTCTTGGTTGGCAATTAGAAACCCCGGTTGCAATCGCTGCAGACAAAAGACCGGGGCCAATGGATGCTACATATTCAATCGGAAATCGTCTGTTTTGCCTTGAGTGGGAAACGGGGAATGTCTCTTCAAGCCATCGAGCTTTAAATAAAATGGCCATGGGAATTCTAAAGAATATTTTAATTGGTGGTGTACTGATCGTCCCTACTCGCGAGATGTACAAATATCTCACCGATAGGGTAGGTAATTATCCAGAAATCGAACCATATTTTCCTATGTGGCATGCTTTACCGATTAAAGAAGGAATTTTAGTGGTTATTGCGATAGAGCATGACGCGGTTAGTAAAGACGTGCCTAGAATTGAGAAAGGCACTGATGGCAGAGCTTTGCTATAACTTACTCACGCCCGAGAAAAAGAACGTATTCCCGTCGCATTGTATTCGAAATACCAATTATTGGTCGACTTAAGGTTTTAATAATCCTAAAACCATGACGAACTGCCTTTTTACCTATAAACTCATGAAGGCCTTTGACCGATTCCACATTTACGCCAATGACTTTGCTCAGCTGATTATCATTTGTGCCTATAATAATTATACAAAT
>JBFLXP010000391.1:0-3027 GCA_040757315.1 Nitrospirota bacterium | reverse complement strand
CATGATGCTCGTTCCCGACGAATACATGGCGGATATATATAAGGCGGAAATCGCTCCAAACATAAAGAAGGGCGCCTATCTTGGATTCGCGCACGGCTTCAATATCCACTTCGGACAGATCGTTCCTTCTCCCGATGTCAATGTTTTCATGGTAGCGCCCAAAGGTCCCGGCCACCTTGTCCGTTCCGAGTATACGAAAGGAAGCGGAGTGCCCTGTCTGATCGCTGTCCATCAGGATCCCTCAAAGAATACGCAAAAAGTGGCCCTTGCCTATGCCTCGGCAATCGGAGGAGGAAGGGCGGGAGTTATCGAAACGAGCTTCAGGGAAGAGACCGAGACGGACCTCTTCGGAGAGCAAGTGGTTCTATGCGGCGGACTGACTTCACTCATTACCGCAGGGTACGAGACGCTTGTAGAGGCGGGGTATTCTCCTGAAATGGCGTACTTTGAGTGTCTGCATGAAGTCAAACTTATCGTTGACCTCATTTACGAAGGCGGAATCTCCAACATGAGATACTCCATAAGCAACACTGCCCAATACGGAGATCTCACACGGGGTCCCCGCATCATTCCCGACGAAACCAAGAAAGAGATGAAAAAAATCCTCGACGAAATACAGTCCGGCCAGTTCGCAAAAGAATGGATTCTTGAATGCAGGGCGAATAAGCCGGTTTTCAATGCCCTTACAAGAAGGGGAGAGGAGCATCCCATTGAAGACGTGGGCGCAAAACTCCGGGCGATGATGCCCTGGCTCAAGAAGGGGAAATTGGTAGACAAGACAAAGGCGTGATCAAATTCGCTCCTGAAGGCTATCCCTTTATTTTCGGGGCCCTTTTCCTTACCATTATTGCTTCGATAGTGCTGTTGCTGCTCCGGAAATTAGGGGCTCCCCGTATCCCTATGCATCTGGCGGCGCTGCTTCTGTGTTCTTCATTCATAGCGACTCTGTTCATGACCTTTTTCTTCAGAGACCCGGAGCGGGCAACTCCTGCGGGGGAAGGTCTTTTTGTTTCTCCTGCCGACGGCAAAGTCATCCTGACAAAAGACGTCTATGAAAAGGAGTATCTCAAGGCAGATGCAAAAGAGATAAGCATCTTCATGTCTCCTCTCGATGTTCATGTTAACCGCGCTCCCTGTGACGGCGCCGTCGCAGCGGTCCGTTATACTCCCGGAAAATTTTTTGCCGCATACAGCGACGACGCGGCCACGAAAAATGAGAATATCGCCATGGTTCTTGAAGGGAACCAGGGGAGGATACTGGTAAGGCAGGTGGCGGGATTCCTTGCGAGAAGGGCCGTCTGTCGGGTGAAGGTCGGGGACAGAGTGAGACGCGGGGAGAGATACGGTATAATAAAGTTCAGTTCACGCCTCGATGTTTATCTGCCGGAAGATGCAAAAATTACGGTAAAGGTCGGAGATAAGGTTAAGGCGGGAGAGACTGTGATAGCAAAGAAACGATGATCAAATCACCAATTACCAATCACCAATTACCAATTACCAGTTGCCAATTATCGAGTATCAATGAACAAGGATCAGGAGGACTAACATAATGGCTGAAGAACCAAAAGGCGCCATTTTGCAGAGAGATAAGAAAACATATGCCATCGTGCCGAGGATTCCCATGGGAATCTTAACGCCGGAGATATTGGAAACGCTCGCAAAGGTCGCAAGAAAATATAACGTGCGCATCATCAAAATTACTTCGGGGCAACGCATCGCGCTCGTGGGACTGAAACCTGAAGATGTGGAAAGCGCATGGAAGGATCTTGCGATGGAAGTAGGTCCTGCCGAAGGACTTTGCGTCCACTATGTTCAGGCCTGTCCCGGGACAGAGACTTGCAAGTTCGGACAAGGCGATTCCCTTAGTCTTGCTGCAAAAGTCGAGAAGGCGTACGTAGGATTGCAGGATTACATCCATGCAAAGACGAAACTCGGCATTTCGGGTTGCAGGCTCTGTTGCGCGGAAAGTTATCTCAGGGACGTCGGTGCGATAGCCGAGCCGGAAGGATGGAAAATCATCGTCGGCGGAAATTCCGGAGGAAGGCCGCGCATAGGGGACGTCATCGCCGTAAAACTCACCGACGATCAGGCCTTCGAGTTGATTCAGAAGTGCCTCGACTACTACGCAAAAAATGCGAGGCCCAAAGAACGAATGCCGAGGTTCATACAGCGCATCGGCATCGAAGAATTCAAAAAGGGAGTCTTGGGTCAGTAGAGTCTGTCTTGCAGGAAAGGTAGGTCATCCCGAAAAGCCTTTCAAGGCGACTGGATTTGATGAGGGCATGGTGTCGATAAGATGGGACTTCCGCTGAAAACGCCATCATGATTTCGTCTTTCTTATGTGGCTTCCGATGCCATGAGGTGTCGCTGCGAAAGACTTTTCGTGCCGCCCTCCCTTTCCTGGCTTAGCACTTCATGTAATTGTAAGGTGAAGTCTTCCGGCGGTTGCGCGTCACCCTGAGCTTGTCGAAGGGTGACGGAGTTGGCATGGTTCGGCGGGCTCACCATTCTGGCTCCGACAAAAACACTTATTCCCGCATTTAAGCAATATCTCATTATTTCCATTATAATTATTTAATGCGGAAAGGTATTTACATACTGCCGAATACGTTGACCCTCTGCGGGATGTTTCTCGGTTTTTACTCAATACTCGCGTCAATCAAGGGACTTTATCTTCACGCCTCCTGGGCCATCCTTCTGGCAGGCATATTCGACGGACTTGACGGATGGGTTGCAAGGTTGACGCACAGCACGACCCGTTTTGGCATAGAACTCGATTCCCTTTCCGACCTTGTTGCCTTCGGTGTGGCTCCTGCGGTCTTGCTGTATAAGTGGGCCTTGATGCCTTTCGGCAGAGTGGGATGGGCTGCAGCATTTTTCTTCGTTGCATGCGGTGCGCTGAGGCTTGCCAGGTACAATGTCCAGATGGGTTCGACTGAATCGAAGGCTTTCACAGGCATGCCCATTCCGGGGGCGGCGGGACTTCTGGCTACACTCGTGATCTTCTATACCGAAATATGGGAGGCG
>JBFLXP010000390.1:0-3032 GCA_040757315.1 Nitrospirota bacterium | reverse complement strand
GTTGTCCGTTATGTGAAGTAAAAGTTGTAGGCATATGAATCGCAACAATCCCCGATAAATTTACTCCACATAACGGTTGGCCTTACAATGATTCAAGCCAAGATATTATGTCATCGTTTCGCTTGATCAGATGCCGTAAATTCTCGATCTTGCACGCTGGCGCACAGGAAGAAAGAGCCTTACGTTTCATATCAAGATCGATTTCTACATACGCATGGGTTGTCTCAAGATTGACATGTCCAAGCCAGTTTTTAATAACAGTAAGTTCGACCCCGGACTGGAGCAAGTGCATCGCTGTTGTGTGGCGGAAAGTATGAGGACTGACTTTCTTCTTTGAGAGACTGGGACAGTGCTTAGTTGCGGCAGCAATTCTTGTCTGAAGAATATAGCGGATACCGAAGCGTGTTAAAGGTTGCCCTCTGGCGTTCAGAAAGATGTTATTCAGGGTATTCTGGGAAGCGTTACGTTCTGCAATATATGACTTCAATAGTTTAGCTGTTTCTGGCCACAGAGGAACTTGTCTGGTTTTGCGACCTTTACCTGTGATAATAACCAGTGGCGGTGAGTCGAACCATACGTGTTCGATGCAAAGATCACAAGCCTCCTGAACGCGGGCTCCCGTATTATAGAGGAAGTTTAACAAAGCATAGTCTCGCCTCCCGATTGCTTCACTCCGGTCGATACAGTCCATGATGGCCCTCACTTCCCCGACTTCAAGATACTCCATCATTCGATGAGAGGACCGTTTAATGGGGATTGAAACCACTCTTTGATATTGGCTGGCATGCAAGGTGTCCTGAGTTACAAGGTATCCGAAAAAAGTGCGCAAGGCGCTAAGGCGAAGATTTCTGGTGGTGACGGTGCACCGCCGTGTTTTCTCAACGTCGCTCAAGAATGCAAGCACGGTTTCCACATTCAGATTATCCAGTGAGAGTTTTGTGATATGGCTTCGGGCATGTTTTGACAAGAAAATCAGATAGAGCTTGATTGCATCCCTATAGGCGAAAACGGTGTTACTGCTCAGTCCTCGGTGGGCTCTGAGATAATCCTGGAAGAACATTTGCACATAGTGCATCAGTTGTTTAGATCCCTTCACGGTATGCCTCCTTTCGGAAGACTATCTGATTGCTGGATATGTTCAAAAAACGCTGTCCGGCGGTTGCCAAAAGACCGGCCGATGGGTGCAAATAAACCTGAGTGCAAGCGATACTAACGTGTCCAAGGTATGTTGCAAGTAAAGGCAGTGAGGCACTGGGATCTTTTCCTGTTTGATAAATATCATTAAGACAGCGAGTAGCAAATGTATGGCGAAAGTCATGCAGCCGAGGGGTACGCCCTTGAACAGTTTTGATGCCTGCTTGCCGGGCCAAAACCCGGAATGTGATGGAGACCATTGAGTAGGAACATCTTCTTGCGTATTCATTTATAAAGAAAGGCGCACTGGGTCTTTGGTCATGTCCGTGTTCTGCACGACGCCTTCTGCATGTTTCAAGGGCAGAGGCAGCGGATAAGGTCAAATGGACCAGCCGCGATTTTAAGAATTTACTTTGCCGGATATGTAAAACAGCATTATCTGTATCGACGTCTTCTAAATTCAGCCGCAATGCTTCTCCAATACGCAGTCCTGATACCCACAGCAGAGAAATCAAAGTGCTATAAGTGTGAGGACGCAATGACCCCTCAGGAGTCAGCATGCTTGCCAGTTTAATCAGTTTCATTGCCTCAGCGGTCGTGTAAATATGAGGCCGTCTGACTGTCGGACCCGGAGGTATCAACCTTGTTTCAGGCACATAGGTATCCGGGTTGAGTTGAAATAAGAATCGGCAAAACTGACGTAAACATATAAAGCGAATGTACACTGAAGATGCTTGCAAATGATCATCACTTGAAAGAAAACCGATTATCATAGGCCTCGTTATCATTTTTGCATTCGGGAAGTGTTGAGATAGGTAGCGATCAAATTCATTCAAGGTATATTGAGCATTTTGGTGAATATAGCCAAGCGATCGGCGTACTTGCAAATATCGATTAATAAGAACACCCAGTTGTCCGTTTAATGGCTTTTTCATTGCGCAACCTCCGGCCATTCATAGGCCAATAAACGAAGGTGCTTGAGGTCGACTTTTGTATAGATAAAGGCAGTGCTTATAGATTTATGCCCAAGCAAATCAGCGATCGTTTTAATGGGGGTACCGTGCTCCATCAATCGTGTCGCAAAGGCATGACGTATAGAATGTGCGCCTTTCATAGTGGGGTCGATTCCTGCACGCCGATAACACTTCTTCAGAGAAGAGTAAAGATAGTTGCCATCGCTGATGGGTCTTGGTTTGCCCCAGATGGTAAGAAACACTTCGGGGTAAGGGACTTTCCCACGTGTTTTCCGTATATAGGCAAGCAGAGCATCCGCAACCTCCGGGTAGAGAGGGAAACATAAAGGGTTCCCCCACTTGCTCGGGCGAAAATGGATTGAGCCCTCACGCCAATTGATATCCTGCAGACGGAGGTTTTTTGCTTGGCCTATCCGCACTCCATAGGTTGCCAGTAATTGCAATACTGCATAAATCCTTCTTCCACTATGTGTATTGCGGTCAGGAGCGAGAAGCAGCTTTTCAACTGACTCCCATGAAATGCCATGAGGAACACTCCCTAATCTTGGAGTTCCGATAATTGGAACGGCCTCTGTAAGATCCCTCCGAACATATCCTTTAATATGGCAGAATTTTTAAAAAGTTCTAATTGATGAAACAAGATGTTGTCGACTCGGCCGGTTCATGCGTTTAGCGGTCTTGATAACGTAATCGTGAATCTGCCTTGCCGATATTTTCTCAATATCCTCTGAGGCATTATGGAGTCTCAGTGACTGTAGAAATGATGAGACATCATTCCTTCGAATGCAGATCGTTCCTTTAGCAAGGCCCCTATGGTTGCGCAAAAAGTCCAGATACTCAGCAACCAGCTTGGATTGATAAGGTGCTCCTCTGTTACATTCTTTGCTTCCTCGAGACGTAAACATGTATACCTCCTCATTAAGT
>JBFLXP010000389.1:0-3032 GCA_040757315.1 Nitrospirota bacterium | reverse complement strand
TATCAAAGAAAAGAAAAGCTGGTTCCGATTCTCATAGGGTCACACTGTCTCCAGTGTCCTGATTAACGCCTCCCCTTTTTTAAGGGTTTCATAGTATTCACGCTCCGGGTCCGAGTCTGCGACGATTCCGGCGCCCACCTGAACAAAAGCCTTCCGGTCTTTTATTACGAAAGACCGTATCACGATATTGAGATCCATGTTCCCGGAGAAGCCGACATAGCCGATTGATCCGGTGTACGGTCCGCGTCTCACAGGCTCCAGCTCATCAATGATCTCCATGCACCGCACTTTCGGGACTCCCGTTATCGTGCCTCCGGGGAATGCCGCCCGAATCGCATCAAAACAGTCCTTTCCGGCTGCCATGCTGCCCGTCACATTCGAAACAATATGGATGACGTGGGAGTAGTCTTCCGTAATCATCAACTCATCGACTCTGACAGTTCCATAATCCGAAACCCTTCCCAAGTCGTTCCTTTCGAGGTCTATAAGCATTATGTGTTCGGCCCGCTCCTTTTCGTTCAAAAGAAGTTCCCTCCGCATAAGCTCGTCTTCGCTTCTGCTTCTTCCCCTCGGGCGCGTCCCTGCGATCGGCCGCGTCTCGACCGTTCCGGCTTTCACTCTGAGAAGTCTTTCGGGCGAGGAACTTACTATTTGATAGTCGCCGAAATGCATGAATGCGGCGAAAGGAGATGGGTTGATCGTTCGGAGTATTTTATATAATTTCCAAGGATCCCTGTCTCCGATATCGGCCGATACCCGCTGGGAGAGGTTTGCCTGAAAGATATCGCCTGCTGCTATATATTCCTTGGCTCTCCTGACTATTCTCATGTATTCGCTCTTCTTCATTTCATAAATGATTTCTATCGCACCTCTTTGGTCGCGGTCAGGTTGAACTCTTTCAGGTCCGAAATCGGAAACCCTTCTCTGAATATCCTCTATCGTCTGTTCGGCTTTGTCGTAAAGTCCACTCCATTCAGGGGACGACCGGCAACAGATGGTTTCCTGGACACCCGGACAAGCAATAATCCAGCTTTTCCTCTCCGCATGGTCGAATGCGACGAGCTTGTCAGTTACGAAAAAATGGGACTCCGGCAGAAGAAGGTCATTTGCGGCCCTGGCAGGCAACCGTTCAAGATAGTGGACGAAGTCGTAACAAAGAAGCCCTGTAATGCCACCCTGAAAAGGAGGAAGACAGTCCCATGGGTTCTGCCTGTATGGCGCGATAAGTCCTTTCAACAACTTCAACGGATGTACCTGGCTCAGTCCTTTCTTCCCCGGGGAGGAAATTTCAGTGACCCCGCCCCTCGTAGTTATCGTCGCACAGGGATCAATCCCTATGAACGAGTACCGCGCGATTTTCCGGGGCCCCTTAACACTCTCGAGCAAAAAGGTGTTCGGCCCGCAGAGAATATCATAGGTTGTGCGGCGGCGAATACGGCAACTCCCGATAAAGAGGTACAATTCCGCCCTGTCCGGCGGTCTCCAAGAAGATTTTTTTGCAGGGATTGACCATACTTTGAGGTTCGCTCTGACTCTATGCCTATTATAAACCATTAACGTTTACATCGCCTCCCGACGTTGATTTTACGTAAATATTTGTAGTAAAAGTACTACACAGTTTTCTTATAAATCACGACACAGAAATTGGAAATTCGCTTATGGACAGTGTCGCGCGTCATATGGTATCTCTAAAAAGATATGTCTTCACTAAGAGAGGAGATACAGAGTGATAATCAGACTTGCGTGTCCCGTGTGCAGAAAAGACTCCTACACGGCGTCGGTTGAATCTTTTAAACCATGCCCATATTGCGGAATTGTTTTCAGCGGCGTGTTCGGGCTGGAAAAAAGAAATGAGGTAAGGCAAAAAAAAGAAATCCCCTTCACTTTTTCTCACAAAGGAAAAGATCTCGCGGCAAAAATTGCAAATCTTTCTCGCCGCGGGATCGGTCTCAGAATATCCGGCAGCACCTTGCTCTCGACGGGAGATATCGTGGATCTGAATATACAATCGTTCAGCGGCAAGGCACGGGTTATGTGGGTGCTTCCCGATTCGCGGGCATCAGCAGCAGGCTTGAGAATTCTGGAGCAACTGAAAAATTCGTTCTTCTGAGAATCAGGCGGCAAGTATCTCGAGGTTGATCAATTCGACTGTTTTGAGCGGATCCGGCTGCTGCAGAATGGCCCTTCCAACCACCAGATAATCCGCTCCCTCCCTAATCGCCTCCTTTGGCGTCATAGTTCTCTTCTGATCATCGGGCGGCGTCCACGACGGCCGTATGCCCGGAGTGACGATGAGAAACCCGGGGCCACAGGAATTGCGCACCGTCTCGACTTCCCTTGCGGAAGACACAACGCCGTCCATGCCGGCTTTGAGGGCAAGGGCCGCCAGGTGCCTGACATGCGTCTTCAACCCATGCTGTATTCCAAGCTCATCCCTCAGAGTCTCTCTTGTCAGACTTGTCAGAACAGTTACACCGAGGATTCTCGGCCGGTTCAAATTCTCTCTGAGACATGTCTCGACGACAGTGTCTCTGCATCTTTTCATCATTTCAAATCCGCCCGAGGCGTGAACATTGAACATGTGCACGCCGAGTCTTGCTGCAGCAACGCCAGCTTTCGAAACGGTATTGGGAATGTCATGAAATTTGAGGTCGAGAAAGACTTTTTTGCCGCGTTTGTGGATAGCTTCAACAATTTCCGGCCCCGCCGAAAGAAACAGTTCAAGTCCAACCTTGAAAATGCCGATGTGTTCGCTGAACATATCGACCAAATCAAGCGCATACTCAGGCTCTCGGACATCGAGAGCAAGGATCAATTTTTCTCCTGTCTTCACGGCTTTCTCACAGTCTGGCCAGAGTTACGCCTTTCTGCGCCTGATATTTTCCGGATTTGTCCGCGTATGATCGCTCGCACAGTTCGGCTCCCTGAAGGAAAAGCAACTGAGCGATCCCTTCCTCAGCATATATTTTGACCGGCAGCGGAGCCGTATTCGATATTTCGATGGTCACATGTCCCTCCCATTCGGGTTCAAG
>JBFLXP010000388.1:0-3049 GCA_040757315.1 Nitrospirota bacterium | reverse complement strand
ACGAAGAGACTTTAGCCAGAAATTATTACAGGCTTGCCAGGGAATTTCATCCCGACCGGCATTACACTTCTACGGACCCGTCGCTGAAGGACAAACTCACCCTGATTTTCGATAGGCTGACCGGTGTTTATAATTCCCTCAGGGAAGCGGCAGAGCGAAAAAAGGCCGCCTTCGCCGCAGAGAACAGTGAAAAGACCGCCGTGCGGAACGGCAGCGAGTATTTCAAGAAGGGAGTCGATGCCTTCAGAAGCGGAGATTTTCAGGCCGCTGTCAGGGCCTTCAGGGCGGCGACCGAAGCGGAGCCGGCGAACCCAAGGTACTGGAGCCATTTATCTCTGGCCTACTCCAAAGTCAAAGGGGCGCTCGACGATGCGGAGAAGGCATCGCTTGAGGCGATTAGGCTGGAGCCGGGCAATGCAGACCATCTGGTAAACCTCGGGACGATCTATTTGAGAAAAGGCATGAAGGACAAAGCGCGTGAACAGCTCCAGAATGCCCTTTCACTCGATCCGGGCAATGCCCGCGCAAAGAAGATGATCGAAAAGATCAAGGGATAGGCTTCGCTCTGCAGTTGCGTGAAATCATGCCCTCAAAAAAGGGAGGGCGGCACGAAGAGCCTTTCGCAGCGATACATTATGGGCATCGGAAGCCACTATCGAAAATACGAAATCAAGGGGACATTCTTAGTGAAGACCGGTTTTCCCGACGCCATGCCCTAATCAAATTTCATCGCCTTGAAGGGCTTTGAGGGACGACCTCACTTTTTTCATGCAACGACAGACTTAGCTCTCCGGAACAGGCCGCTTTTGCCGCCCTTCTTCTCCATCAGCATAATGTCGGAAATTACAATTTCTTTGTCGACGGCCTTGCACATGTCGTAGACGGTTAAAGCTGTTACAGCGGCAGATGTGAGAGCTTCCATTTCGACCCCCGTCTGACCTGTGACTTTCACTCTCGACTCGACATCTATCCTGCCTTCCTTGCCGTGGAGCGTAAAATCAACTGTCACAGATGAGATATTCAAGGGGTGGCACATAGGTATGAGCTCGCTCGTCTTCTTTGCCCCCATGATACCCGCAACCCGCGCGACTGCAAGCACGTCGCCTTTAGGAACCTTCTTGTCCTGAATGAGCAGCAGGGTTTCCGGCTTCATGATGATCGAACAGCGGGCAACAGCTTCGCGCTGAGTAACCGGTTTCCCGGTTACATCAACCATCCGCGCCCTGCCCTGTTCATCGAGATGAGTGAGTTTTTTCACGTTCCGGATATCATGGTGCCGAAGGCGGGACTTGAACCCGCACGGCCCGTTAATATCCTACCATAAAATAAGGAGTTTTCCGAGGCGTCTGGTCAATTTTGCACCATTTGTGCACCATCCGCCTGTGAACCTTCCATTCTTTCAAGTATTGCCCTCAGCCCTTCCGCTCTCAGCCTATCGTATCTTATTGGTTCACGGATATGTCCATGTTGAAACACTTAGGATTAGCTTCTTCTTGAGATGCAGACAATTCTTTCGCAAATCAAAAAGACCAATAAGCATGAATCGAACCAACACAAAACCTTGACAGATTCTTGCAGGCTTTTTTACTTGACAAAACTGAGACTTACGTTATACGCTCTCTGACAGAACTAAAGCTACAGTCTGCATTTCCACGTGTTCTGAGGGGGGTCCGAAGTGGGGTAAAGGCTCAGAGTCTTTCTATGGGAAAGACATTTAAAAAAATTGCATTTCCTCTATTTGCATGTCTTCTCTTCCTTATTAACTCCACCAATGTTAATGCACAAGTTCTCGCAGGACGGATTATTGTCGACAATTTCGAAAAACCCGGAAAAGTAAACTCTCTGGGCGGCGATTTCGGGGCATTCGCTGATCCGAAAAGCATCGGCCATTGTTATCTGTTTTTTGTTCAAAATAAGGATAAAGATGTCCTGGGCAAAAGCAAGTACTCATTGTATATTCAATGGGACACATCAAGAGAAGGCGCATACGGAGGGTATTGGACAAACCTTAATCACTTGAACCTAAGAGATTATAATTATCTCGCTTTTTATGTGAAAGGGATAAAGGGCGGCGAGGTATTCAAGGTTGGTCTGCGGGGTAAAGTCGATTCTTCCTACGAGACAAAGATACTTATCAATGATTTGTTGGCGAAGGGTGTCCTTATTGGATGGCAAAAAGTAACCATACCTTTGAAAAGCTTCCAGGCCATCAAAGACTGGAGCGATGTGAATTTTTTTTCCATAAATTTTGAACATTCCTTCGGCAGCGGAAAAGGAGCTATCCTCATTGATGAAGTTGTCTTCGAAAAATAGGCGAGAGACTGTGTATGGGGGAATTAAGAAGAACAGATGGTTCTATGGCGGTATTATCGGCACATGGCTCTTATGTCTGGTCCATTTTGATCCGAAACTTTTTTCTGTTGTGAATGCCGATGATTCCTTCATCGCGAAGGGCGTATTCGCCATTTTTGTGTTCTTTCTTAACCTGTTTTGGCTGTACGGAATCTTTCACTGTTATTTCCTGATATACGGGTTCGTATCAAAAAGGAAGCCAGCGTTCTTTAAGAGAAATTGCTCCATTTCAAGTCCTGTCGCAATTCTCTATGCGACTCGAAATGATTTTCAGACCAAGTCGGCGCTTTCCTGTCTTCAGCAGACATACCCCAACTTCCATCTTTTTATCCTCGACGACAGCACGGAAGATTCCTACAAGAAAAAAGTGGACGGTTTTCATAATGAGTTTCGTACTCTAACAACCGTGATCAGGAGAAAAGACAGGAAAGGATTCAAGGCGGGAAATCTCAATAGCGCGTTACGGTATTATGTAACCGGTTATGACTACTTCGCCATCATTGACGCTGACGAGGTTGTATCCCCCTACTTCATAGAAAAGCTTATGCCATATTTCGGCCTTGACGAGAATATCGCCTTTGTTCAGGCTCATCACGAGCAGAATGCCGTTCAGCCTTCGAAATTCGCACAGGACCTGTCGCTTGGTATCAATTTCCACTGGGATATTTACCAGCCGCCGAGAAATGATTGCGGATTT
>JBFLXP010000387.1:0-3059 GCA_040757315.1 Nitrospirota bacterium | reverse complement strand
AAACGCTGCGCCCGATGCGATCGCCAACAGGATACCCCCGCGCCAGTCGAAGATCGCTTCATACGTCCTCAATATCTCATCCCTCGTGATCGGCCTCGTATCGGGAAGGAGCCGTTGGATCTTGACGGCGATTGTCGGAAGCTCCTTCACGTTCCTCACCTGAAGCGCCATGTCCGTATAAAATCCCTTCTGTACGCCCGTTAGTTCCCTGAAATCGCCATCCGAAAGCAGAACGAGGTCGGATGATACGATTTCGGAATCAGACGACAAAACATCCGCGATTTCCATGCTCATATATGACCCGTCATGTGTTCTGAAGGGGAGCAGATCTCCTTCTCCGGCCTGGAGAGTCCGCGATACCCCCTGACCGACAACTATGAAACCGCGTTCGTATTCAAAATTGTCAGGAACAACCATTGTATAGTTCGCCCGGACACCCGGCTCAAAGTAGTATCCCCACAGCCTCCCCTTGACTGCCTGAACCCCCCTAATAGTCTTGATCCGATCCACATAATTTTCAGGGATGAGATCATGCCGACCGGCCACGGTCCTCTGCACCACTATCTCCGGACTGTTTTCGAGAAGCATGCAGGCCTCTTTCTCGATCGATTCCGCCGAAAAAATTATCGAAGAAATAAAAAAAACGACGCCGGTATATACAATCAGTAGGGCGAAGTTCTTCACCTTCCGTCTCAGCAGCGACGAAAGAGCAAAATCAAGAATATTTCTCTGCCTATTTATCCAGCTCATGGCTGCGGAGATGAGGAGGCGGAACCACAATCGTTCCCGACGGGAAGTGTTCCAATGCCATCGGGTGGTCCTGAAAGGCCGTATTCAGGTCGGCCATGGAAGGGTGCCGAGAATACCGGGCATCGGTGAAAAGACAGAGATCGGTGAGATTGAATTTCCGAACCATCTCGGCCTTGTTCCGAATATTCGGGAGCTCGCGGTTCACAGCAAAGTAGGCATGAACAATCATGAGTAGTAAGAGACCGGCGCAGAGAGCCACAAAGCAAATAAAGAAGTCTGATTTCCGGGAGAACATCAATCGAGGCCCTTGATCGTCTCCGGCGTTATTTCATGAAATTTCAGGAGAGCCTTCCCCCTATGGTCCCGCATGAACTCATCGGCATCGGAACGTTTTTTAAACGGAATGAGTTCGCGACCCATGGGGCCATATACATCGCTTCCTATCACAAAAAAAGCCTTGAGCGCGTCGATTAGAGATAGGTCATAATAGTCGGCGACATACACCGAATCGATATCAGACTGCTTTTTTCCCGGATTGTATTTGGCGAGATTGAAATAATATTTGAACATATCTTTTGCCCCGTCAAAAAAAGCATAGGAACCGTCGCGAAAGATGATCTCCGACGCGAAGTCCGGGTACTTTGCGACAAACATTCCGCAGACCGGGCACTTGTCTTTCGGCGCAGGTTTGAGCGGCTTTTTCTCTCCGGCTCCGGCAGGGACTGACAAAAGCAAAAAAATAACAGAGGCGGCGATCCAGAGTTTCATTCTCTTCTCCCGAGAAGTATCACCGAAGAGGCAGAAACCCTGCCTCTTCGGTCTTGCAGTTCATTCAGAGTCTCCCTAAGTTATGATTAATATAATCTCTCATTCCCCGACTTGCTTGCCCGCCATTTTTCTGGAGGGATCGGGGAATCCAGTGTTTTCAGCCCATAAAGCTTTCAGGACTGGATTGTCCGGTCATCCGTCTTACGTATTGACGGACGGACACTGACAAAATGCGAGTTTAGTAGATCTTCACCTACTTATGCTCCATCTTTTTCATTCTCATCATTTTTCTTTTCTCACGAATCATCTTCGTGTCCGAATACATGTCCTCATATGCGGCCTTCATAGCTTCATCGAAGGTTGCAGGGGATCCCCCACTGTCTTTCATGTAAGCTTCCGCATCAGCCTTGTTTTCGAAGGCCCATTTGGCCCTCTTCGTCATTACCCCGGGGTTGCCGCCGCCCAGTACCCAGTATGCTTTTTCCGCGTCGATCAGCTTTTTCGTCTTGTAATCCCCGACCTTGATTTTAACGGGGGTCTTATCGATATTTGTTGCAAGATCCACAGCAGCGCAATGGATGCTGCAAAAGCCGACTTTCCTGCCGTCGTCATATTCGACGACCATCCAACTGTGGCCGAATTTTTGCTTCTCCATCCCGCAGAGCGGGCATCCTTCCTTTCCATGCATTTCCGCAAAAACTACCGAACTCAGCCCAAGCAATAAAGCAATTGAGAGAAGAACAATTCCTGCTCTTTTCATCCCCGTTCCTCCTTTTCATTTATGAAAGTATCGAAAAGAATCCACCACAGACATCACAGAAAACATAATTCAAAAAAAATCCAAGACTACTGCAACCCAAATCCAGCGATAAAAATTGTCATTGCGAGTGAAACGAAGCAATCTCGCCTTTTCGTGGAGATTGCCGCGCACCTTTCAGTTGCTCGCAATGACCGGCACAATATACGCATACATTCTTTATCGCTGGATTTGGGTACACAACTACTACAAGAAAAGGACTTTTCGCGATCACCTCCTCGATCACTTAGAATGAACTTCCTGATTGACGTCTGTCCATAAAGTCTTATTTTGTCATTGTCCGTCGTCAATACGTAAGACGGATGACCGGACAATCCACCCTTCGACATCCGTCTTACTTGCTGACGGATCAGGGTGACAATTGTCATGGTGAGCCTGTCGAACCATGGATTCCCCGATCAAGTCGGGGAATGACAGATTATGAACTTCACATTCCCATATTACCATAAAAATTAGGCGTTTCAATGCGGTTGTCCCGGATGACTTTTGGGTATAATTGAATATGAACATCCGCATGAAAGTGATTTTCATCCTTTTCTTCCTGTTTTTTTCCATGGCTGATACGGCGCTCGCGCGTGAGTACAAGGCGAGGAAGAAGACTCAGGATTATGTGATCGAGATGAGCATCGACAGGAATCCCCCAATAGTCGCGAAGAATACCCTCACCATAGAAGTCAAGGACAACGCTGGCAAGTACATCACCGACGCCAAGGTGCTTGTGAAT
>JBFLXP010000386.1:0-3072 GCA_040757315.1 Nitrospirota bacterium | reverse complement strand
AGTTTCAGGTCTATGGCGGTGCTCGGTTTTCTCTTTATTCTACTTTCTCTGATCGCGGCCGTTCTTTCGAGAAGCGAGAATCTTGCTTCAAAGCAGACTTTACTGCGGGTCCTGTTCTATTCAATTCCTCTTACTTATCTTGCCGGACAGTTGGGATGGATGACAGCGGAAATAGGGCGGCAGCCGTGGATAGTTTACAACCTCCTCAAGACATCCGACGCGGTATCAAAATCAGTATCTGTCTCGCAGGTATGGATGTCTCTTATAGGGTTCACTCTGGTATACGGACTGCTGGGCATACTCGATATTTATCTCCTTGCAAAATTTTCGAAAAAGGGGCCTGACGATGACCTTTCGGGCATTGTCAACCCTGCGCGCTCATAAGGAGGGACGCCATGGAATTTCAGATCATTTGGTTTATTCTCTGGGGTATACTCTGGGCCGTTTATTTCTCGGTGGATGGATTTGATTTCGGTGCCGGCATATTACAGCCTTTTCTCGGGAGGGACGAGGGCGAAAAGAGGACGATCATCAATACGATCGGGCCGGTGTGGAACGGGAATGAGGTATGGCTGCTCACGGCAGGCGGGGCGACATTCGCGGCTTTCCCAACGACCTACGCCGTTATGTTCAGCAACTTGTATTCGGCGCTTCTGCTGATCCTCTTCGCCCTCATATTCAGAGGAGTCGCTCTGGAATTCAGAGGAAAGGTGGAGAGCCCGTCGTGGAGAAAAGCATGGGATGCGGCGATTTTCCTCGGCAGTTTTCTCCCGGCGCTGCTCTTCGGCGTTGCCTTCGGCAATATCTTCCAGGGGCTTCCGATCGACGCGGCGGGCTATCATGGCACGCTGTTCACACTGCTGAACCCCTATGGTCTCCTGACGGGTGTGTTCTTTGTTCTCCTTTTCCTCCAACATGGTTCCCTCTGGCTCTCGATCAAGACGGGAGGAGACCTCAGCGAGCGAGCCGGACGTCTGGCTAAAATAATCTGGCTGCCCCTTCTCGTGGTCGCGGTTGCTTTCCTGGCGTACACTTATTTCGCGACGGGTCTTTACGGAAACTACTTCAGCAATCCGGTCTGGTTTGTGATGCCGCTGGTCGCTGTCTTGTCTCTGGTGGGAATCAGGCTGTTCGCATTCCGCGGGAATTACTTGATGGCTTTTTATGCCTCCTTCGCCACCATTCTGACGGTTACCCTTACGGGGGTCATAGGTCTGTATCCCAATCTTATTCCGTCCGGTCTGGATCAGAACTACAGCCTCACGATCTTCAATTCGTCTTCAAGCATATACACGCTGAAAATCATGACCGTCGTGGCCCTCATCTTCGTGCCGATCGTGATCGCATACCAGATATGGGTATATCGGGTGTTCAGACGAAGACTGGACGTACACGAGGTGCTCGCGGATAAAGAGGCTTATTGAACGACGAGGAAATGGTGAATGTTTGCCGTTGTGTCACCCTGAGCATGCCGAAGGGTGGCACTGTCATGGTGATCCGTCTTAGTACTGACGGATCACCATGACATTATTGATTTGATCGCTATATAGGCTTTGGTCTTTTCTTCCCTCCTTTTTCATCCCCCTCTGTGGTGAGGGGGATAATTTTTTTGTTCGATTCTTTGGGGGTCAGGGTGGAGTTGTCATTCCGGCAGTGTGCTGAGCCGGAATCCAGTGACTTTGTTTTTAGAATAACTTATGTCGAAACGAGCACTTATCCACAAGGTTACCCGAAGACCTTTCTGTTCTGATCGGCAGGGAAATTACCGTTTCGACACAAATCGCCTGTATATCACAAGCGAAGATGATGATATAGTTTTATATCCTATATAATAGATGGGTATTTCTTAATGATAAAGACAGTGGGACACGCTACGATATGAGAAAAAAAGTCATTCTCCTGGTCTTGAGTATTCTTGTCGTCCTCGCAATTGCCGTCCCCCGGATCCCCTGGATATCAGCCGGCCTCAGAGAAATTGTGGTCCCTGAAATGGAAGAGGCCACGGGGAAAAAGGTTTCTATCGAAAAAATATCTCTGAATCTGTTTCCGCTGTTCATCGAAGCAAAGGGCGTTAGGGTCTACGATGAGGGAGGAGCGTTAGTCGATGCAAAGCGCGTGAAAGGGTATATTGACATCGGCGGCATCTTCGGCAGGCGGATTTCGATTCACAGGCTTGCCCTTTTTGAGCCGGCGGTGAACATTGAGAGAGTAAAACTGGAAGACGTCATAAGGCACGTTCGTGCATATCTCGAAAAGGAGAAGAAGCCGGCCTTCAAGGTTAAGATAAATGTGGTCGAGGTGATAAAGGGGAGGATATTTTTCAGGGACGAGGCTGCAAAAAGCTCGGTTGAGCTTAGGGAACTTTCAGGCGAGTTTATCACCGGCGAGAAACAGAGGTTGGTGGTCCAGATCAAAGGATTCGGCCTCGAAAAAGAGGGCTGGCCGAAGATCGTCTCCGACATCGAGGCAGCAGCGGTTCTTAAAGAAGACGAGCTTGAGGTGAAACGCCTCGAAATCGAATCCTTCGGTTCAAAGCTGACCGGAGAGGGGACATATTCCAGGGGAAAGGGCACGCTCAAGACGAACCTGGCTCTGATCGTCGATTCGGTCAAGAGACTATTGAATCTGAAAGAGAGGGGCGAGGGAAGGATTTCCGTCAAAGGCGAAATAAGAATGGGGAGCGAGGAAAGGAAGAAGGAAGGCGGGAAGGGGATAAGCCTGCCGGACTTGCGAACCGTCGTGCTTGATCTCAAAGTCAGCGGGGAACTGTATATTCAGACGTTAATGGAGCTCCTCAAGGTCAAAGACCGGATAGAAGGGTTTGTCAATCTTCAGGGAGAAATATCGGGACCGCTCTCTGACATCAAAGGCAAGGCAAAGGCAAGGCTGCAAAAAGGAAACCTGTATGGTGTGGATATCGACTCGCTGACCTGCGACATCCTCTACGCGGACAAAGTCATGCAATTCGAGAACGGCTCCGCATTTCTTTACAACGGCAAAGGTCGTGCGGAAGCGGCTATACATCTCCCCGTCGTGGACTTTTATTCGCTCCATGTCAGGGTCGAGTCGGTC
>JBFLXP010000385.1:0-3073 GCA_040757315.1 Nitrospirota bacterium | reverse complement strand
CCCGCAGTGGCCTGTTATAAACAGGACGCCCTTCCCTTTTTCCCTGGCCGCCTCGAAATGCTCGACACCTTGAAACTCCACGGAACTGATGATTTTCCTGCCGAATCCAAAATAGATTTTCAGGACTTCCGCAAACGATCTTCCGAAGTTCCCGAAGCTCTTTCTGACTGTCTCCTCCGGTGATTCCGAAAGTACCAGAGCCCCGCTTGCCGCAGAATTTCTCAGGTTTTCGAGTGCAATCCGGGTCCTACTCCTCCAAAGAGTAGAAAGCAGAAGGCCGATGGCTTCCCCCGCCTTTTGAGTGATCGGCAGCGGCAGAACTGCCAGCGGTGCGGAAAGAAGAATTAAGAAACAGGTTTCAAGAAGCCACGTCGCTTTGCGAGTCATGGTCTTCTTCACGCATTCTTTTCTTCTTGTTCCTTCGTCTTCTCTTTCTCTTCTTTCTCCTCTTCCTTCTCTTTTTCCTTCTTCTTTTCGAGCGCCTCTGATATTTCGACTAAACGCTTAACTACAAGAAGGTTGACCGTGCCTTCGGGATATGTTCCATCCGGCTGCAGCTCCCCGACGGGCATGTCGGTCATGATCTCGAGACCTTCATCGACTTTGTCGATAGGATATATGGCGAACTTGCCTTCTCTGACTGCCTCTACGACTTCGCTCTTCACCATAAGGTTTTTTACGTTTCTCTTCGGTATTATCACACCATGGCTTCCGTCAAGTCCGACAATCCTGCAGAGGTCAAAAAACCCTTCGACCTTTTCGTTGATCCCTCCGACCGGCTGCACGTCTCCGTTCTGGTCCATCGATCCGGTAACGGCAACGCTCTGTTTCAAGGGGACGCCGGAGATGCTGCTCAGCAGAGCATAGAGTTCGGCGCAGGAAGCGCTGTCTCCTTCAATCAAGCCATACAACTGTTCAAAGGTTATCGACGCGGAGAGGCTGATCGGCTTTTTCGCAGCATATCTGCTTCCGAGATAATTGGTGATTATCAGGATCGCTTTCTCATGAATTCTTCCGCTCATTTTCGTCTCTCTCTCGATATTCATGACACCGGCTTTGCCGGCGTAAGTTCTGGCAGTGATTCTGGAGGGCTTTCCAAAACTGTAATCGCCCAGGTCGAGCACCGCAAGTCCGTTTATCTGACCTGCTTTCCGCCCTGCGGTGTCAACGATGATAGTTCCGTCGAGGATCATCTCCCTCATGCGATCTTCGATTCTGTTTGTCCTGAATATTTTCTCTTCGATCGCCTTTTGGACATGCTCATTCGTTACAACCGTGCTGTCTGCTTTGGCCGCCCAGTAACTTGCCTCTCTCAGAATATCCGAAATATCGCTGAATTTTGCGGACAGCTTGTTCTTGTTCTCCGCCAGTCTCGATCCGATTTCAACCGCTTTTGCGACACCTGTTCTGTCAAAGGGGAGAAGTTCTTCGGCTTTGCAGAGATTCGCGACAAAAGAAGCGTATTTCTCTGTATTCTGCTCGGTCCTCTCCATGACGCTGTCGAAATCCGCTTTTACCTTGAAGAGTTCCCGATAGTCTTCATCGAGATTATACAGGAGATAATAGAGATAGGGATTTCCGACGAGAATCACCTTGATGTCGAGAGGGATAGCTTCGGGCTTGAGCGTCGCCGTCGAGACAGCCCTGTACTGTTCCCACACGTCTTCTATCCTCGCCTCCCCGTTTCTGATGGCCCGCTTGAGCGCGTCATAGGCGAAAAGATTCCGCAGGAGGTCAAGGGCGTTCACGACAAGATATCCGCCGTTGGCCTTGTGCAGCGAGCCGGCCTTGATCATAGAAAAATCAGTCGTGGCCAGACCGTACTGTATCCTGTATTCGATCCTGCCGAAGAGATTGTAATAGGTCGGATTGCTTTCGAAGACGTACGGCGCCCCTTTGCATTCTTTGTTATTCACAAGCACGTTTACCGTATACCGCGTAAACGTCGGCTCCGCTTTGGGGAGTCTCAACATGGACAACTGGGGGGCCTGCTGCTCTTCCTGAGACTTGAAATCGTCCAGATGTCCGAGTATATCCTCCTTCATGTCCTCAAGATAGGAAACAATTTTTTCATATGCGCCGTATTTAAGCTTCAGTTCGTCAATCAGGTGGCCCACTGCGGAGAGAGTGGCTTCCTTCTCAAGTTTCGTCAGTGCATCCTTGACCTTTTTTTCACTCTCGCGGATCAAACGCACTGCGTCGTTCAGTTTATCCTGAAGCGTCTTGCCGATCTCGTCGATCCGCCTCCTCGTTTTTTCGTCGAGAGCTTCATATTCCTCTTCGGTCAGGGGCTCACCCGTTTTTTTCAGGGGGACGATTATCAGACCGCTTATTGTTTTGCGGAGCGAAAACCCTTTCTGCCCGGCCTCTTCTTCCAGACCGGCAAAAAGTTCCTTCTGCTGTTTCTGGGATTCTTCGACAATTCTGTTTTTTTGTTTCTCATATTCCTTTGATTCGAAGATCTTCGGGATCTCGACTTTAAGGATCTTTATGACCTCATCAACGTCCTTCTGGAAGACTACGCCGTCGCCCGGATTCAACGAAACGGCAATGGGCGCGTCCGGGTCTTTGAAATTATAGACGTAACACCAATCGGTCGGTACCGGTTCACTCAGGGCCTTCTGCGCCAGAAAGGATTTCAACGTAGTCATCTTGCCGGTTCCGTGTTCGCCGAGGATGAAGATGTTGAATCCTGTGCTTTCCAGACTCAGTCCGAAATCAAGGGCGTGGATCGCCCGTTCCTGACCGATAGTCTCCTTGAATTCAGGCAGATCATCGGTCGTGTTGAAAGTGAAGGTTTCCGGGTCACAGAATCTGTATAATTCGTCAACGCTTAACGGTTCAACC
Organism: Nitrospirota bacterium; assembly: GCA_040757315.1. Classification (GTDB taxonomy): domain Bacteria; phylum Nitrospirota; class Thermodesulfovibrionia; order Thermodesulfovibrionales; family SM23-35; genus JAKLQR01. The sequence continues at coordinate 226 of JBFLXP010000385.1, read as the reverse complement.
ATATGTAACCTCCGTAGTCTACTTTGTTGAGTTTGCTCAGTTTACCAAGCTTGAGTGGTTGATATAATTCATCTGTTTATGTGACTAAAACAGTTTACATGTTTTTCTGAAGCGTTGCAACTGAACAACCCTTCTAACTATGTTTACTGTCCAAACTGGTGAACCTGAACGTTCCAAAAAAGAGATTGCCACGCACCCTTCAGGTCCTCCTAATGACACGGGGTCA
>JBFLXP010000384.1:0-3076 GCA_040757315.1 Nitrospirota bacterium | reverse complement strand
AGCTTCCCGTTCATGATATTTAGCATTCAGAACGGAATGAGCTATCCCTTTCTTCTTAAGAAGATGACTGAGCACCTCGGACTTTTCTATCGATATAGTGCCAACAAGCACCGGTTGTCCGGTCGTATAAAGCCTTTCGATCTCATCGACGACGGAATTGAACTTTCCTCTGAGAGTCTTGTAGACCAGATCCGGATGGTCCGCCCTGACCATCGGCTTGTTCGTCGGAATAACGACGACTTCCAAGTTGTATATCTTTGCAAACTCCTCGGCCTCGGTATCTGCCGTACCGGTCATGCCGGCAAGTTTGTCGTACATCCTGAAATAGTTCTGGAACGTGATGGTGGCAAGCGTCTGGTTTTCGCTCTCGATCTTGACCCCTTCCTTCGCTTCAACCGCTTGGTGGAGACCGTCGGACCAGCGTCTTCCGGGCATCAGCCTGCCCGTGAATTCATCAACGATAACGACCTCGCCGTCCTTCACCACGTAATCCACGTCTTTCTTGAACAGAACATGGGCCTTAAGAGCCTGGAGGACGTGGTGGACGAGTTCAATGTTGTCGGGGTCGTAGAGGTTACCGGCACCGAGAAGCCGTTCGACTTTTATATTTCCTTCTTCAGTAAGAACCGCCGTCCTTGCCTTTTCATCAATCGTATAGTCGGTGTCCTTCTGAAGCCGCGGGATAATCTTATCTATTTTGTAATATTTGTCCGTGGATTCTTCCGACGGGCCCGAGATTATAAGCGGAGTTCTGGCCTCGTCGATCAGTATGCTGTCCACCTCGTCAACGATAGCATAATTGAGTTCCCTCTGGCAGTAATCGGATATCTCATACTTCATGTTGTCCCTGAGATAGTCGAATCCGAACTCATTGTTTGTTCCGTATGTTATATCGGCCAGATAGGCTTCCTGACGGGTGCAGGGGCTGAGGAAATCGAACCTTTTATCGGTGGAGCGATATGCGGGATCGTACCTGAAAGAACTGTCATGCTGGATGACGCCGACCGAGAGGCCGAGGAAATGATAGATAGGCCCCATCCACTGCGCGTCCCTTTTCGCAAGGTAATCATTGACCGTTACGACGTGCGCTCCTTTTCCTCCGAGGGCGTTCAAATAGACGGGCAGGGTGGCCACGAGCGTTTTCCCTTCGCCGGTCTTCATCTCCGCGATTTTACCTTCATGCAGAACAACCCCGCCGAGAATCTGAACATCGAAATGCCTCATGTTCAGCTTTCGTTTCGAGACTTCGCGCACAACCGCAAAAGCCTCGTGCATAATGCCATCGAGCGTCTCGCCCGATTCCAGCCTTTTCCCGAATTCCTCGGTCTTGTCCCTGAGGTCGTTGTCCGACAGGTTTGATATCTTGGAATCAAAGGAATTAACCTCTTCTACAGCGGGCCACAGCCTTTTCAGCTCGCGTTCATTCTTCGTGCCGAAAACCTTGCTAAGTAATGATCCGATCATCGTTTTATAATATCGTTAAACAGACAATATTGCAAGGAAGCCGCCGGTCAAACGCCCCTCGGCAATCTTCACGGCAGGCATCGCGCAGCGCATGCTGTCTTGCCACTACAGATTGCCAAATGTTACATTCTATTTATGGCAAAGACTGTATACATCCGCACGTTTGGATGACCGTATGCATAAGTACCGCATGATGATTCTGGACCTGCTGAGGAAGATAAATGGATTTGAATGATTTAAAATGTAAACAATGACGGATGAAATAATTATAACGCCACAAGAATTTATCCAGTTTGAGGAAAGTAACTCCAGTGCTTTAAAGAATGAATGGCTTTTAGCCAAAGATCCTGTATTCAGGAAGTATGAATGCAGTTTGCTGTCTTTTATTGCTCAGGATGTCTATCCCACCTATAGGACAGATAAGGCAGGATTAAAGCTTACTGGTGCTTTTGAAGATAAAGAGGCAATTCCTATAACTTTTCATGAATTGTCTAAACGTCAGGATTTGTGTCACAACATTATACGGGAAGGATACCGTAATAAAGGTAATGCCATTCTTGCATATCATTGCTTTGGCTGTAATGTTTATGTAATCAAGGACGGGATTCACAGATTAATACAATGGGCTGTTAACAGAGAAGACAGGACTATTATTGTTTATCAGGTCAGCAGCAAAGACTGGTCAGATGCTAAGATTGATATGCCGAATTTCTGCAGATGTATTAAAAAAACGTAAGAAACAAACACTCTCCATTTTGCCCGCCCTTGTAATTTAGTCAGGCAGGGTCTCTCCGTGCCATGCACTCCGACCAGACGAGTTTGGCACGACCAAATCGCCTCAATGAGCGCTTTGAGACGGTTTTCACTTCGCAATCCCTTGCGTTTATCGGGAAGTCGAGGCTGTCGCTCTTACTCGACTCATTAGCCATAGGCTAACAACCCGATAATCCGCAGGCTTGCTCGTGACTGCCTGCTTTCATAATGCCCACCCAATGGGAGTGTTTGTTTGACTCTGACTTCGGGGGTTTTGTATGAATCCCATAAATGGGATTGGTGCGGTTCATTTCATTCACCGCACGTGCTCGCTCGGTAACCCTCGCTCGCAACGCGCTTAGAGGTGATTTCCAGGGTGGTTCCCAAAGTGATTCCCAAAGGAGCCAGCTGACGCGGTGCAACCTGCCGGAAAAAAGGAATAATATCCAAAAAACATTTACTAATATCTGCCTGACTGAATGCACATACCCTTTGCCACTTCCCGCATATCTTCGTCTTTTTCCCGCTCAACAATTTTTTGCAGAACCTCAAAAAGTTCTCTGTTACGTAACAAGCGCTTTATGTTTATGTTCGCCGCTTTCTGAAGTGCAGCCTTTCTGATCTCGGCATGATTATCCTCCATCGCCTGCATTAAAAGGGGCAGGGCGTCGAATGCAAAGGCGGAAGGCAGCTCGCGTATTGCCCGTAGCCGTTCTTCCGGCTGGCTTGACTTAAACAGCTCTTCGGCAATTTCAACAGGATGTATGCGGTTGACGGCAAAAATGAGTTTAAAAGGAGGATAGAAACACCTGCCAAATTCGTCATAAGCACTGTGTGTTGCAAGGAGGGTAGAGAAATC
>JBFLXP010000383.1:0-3078 GCA_040757315.1 Nitrospirota bacterium | reverse complement strand
CAACCGCGTCGTCATATCCGTCGGAGACAGCCCAAAGAAAGGCTCTGCGCCCGATGCTGTCACGGAATAGATACCGGATAGCTCTGCTGTCTGCATATGCCCTCGCTCTTCACGGCCTCGAAAGCTTTCTTCCGTCGCCCGTACCCTGGCTTCGTCTGGGACTCGCAAACATCGTGACCGTCATAACACTCCTCCTGTATGGCGTGCGCGCCGCAATGACGGTCACTCTTATTCGGGTAGTTCTCGCATCCATCCTGAACGGGACGTTCCTGGGCCCGGCTTTTGTTCTCAGTCTCGGAGGGGGCGTCGTGAGTACCCTTTCTATGGGGGTAGTCGCATCCGTTACACCGCGACTGTTCAGCGCGTTCGGCTTGAGCATAATAGGCGCCCTCTTCCACAACAGCGCCCAAATAGTGCTCGCTTATTATCTTTTCATCGGAAGGATAGAACCTCTTCTCTTCATCACGCCCCCGATTATTCTTCTCGGCACCATGACCGGCGCAGTGAATGGTCTCGTGAGCGACATGATAATAAAGAACTTGAAAAAAACAGAAGAAAAGATACAGAATGTTTGACGAATGAGAATCGTCTGTCCCATCTGCAAGACAAAGACAACATGGGAAGAGAACCCCTGGAGGCCTTTCTGCTCCGAGAGGTGCAAGCTCATTGATCTGGGGAAATGGGTCCAGGAAGAATACAAAATAGAAGGTAGGCCGGCTGAAGGCGAAGAGCCGGCTGCGGAGCGAAAAGAGGCGCAATAGGCGCTATTGTCTTGTATCTCTGTGTATCTGTGCCCTGTGGTTGCTCTTCAGAGGAATGGCGAAAGAGGCTTATTAACAGTCTCATAATAGCATCGACATCTGGTTAAACGACCAAGGATTTAGTTGATAGGAGTAACTCCCCCCAACCCCTCTTAACCCAAGAGGGGGGAATGTCCCTCCCCTTAAGCTAAGGGGAGGTTAGGAGGGGTTATGAATCCCTGAGTCGGCGATCAATGTATATACTATTTTGAGACCCTTAATACTTGGAAAGGAGGACTGTATGATTAGAATAGCGGTTGCGGGAGCGGCAGGCAGGATGGGAAGCAGGATCACCGCTCTTTCGAAAGAGTATAAAGAATTGCAGCTTGGCGGGGCATTTGAGCGAAAAGGACATCAGGACGCGGGGAAGGATATTGGTCCTATCGTCGGCATCGGCGAGACCGGAGTAATGCTCCGGGACAGCCTTGAGGCGATTATCGACGACGTCGATCTGGTAATCTCCTTCACGACAGTAGAGGCGACAAAAGAACACCTTAGAATAGCCGCCTCCAGGGGCAAGGCGATGGTGATCGGCACAACCGGTTTCTCAAAAGATGATCTGAAAGATGTCCATGAACTGACCGCGAAGATCCCCTGTGTGATGGCCTCGAATATGAGTATGGGGGTGAATCTCCTGCTGAAGGTCCTCCAAGATATCGCTCGGGTGCTGGGCGATGGGTATGACATTGAGGTTATCGAGGCCCATCACAGGATGAAGAAAGACGCACCCAGCGGTACCGCCCTGAAAATGGCTCAAGTGATCGCCCAGGCCCTTGACAGGAACTTCGACGACGTTGCCGTTTACGCGCGAAAGGGGATTATCGGCGAGAGAAAACCCGGGGAGATCGGCATTCAAACCATCCGCGCCGGAGACATCGTGGGAGAACATACCGTGATATTCGGCGGTCTCGGAGAGCGCATCGAAGTCACCCATAAGGTGTCGAGCAGAGATACCTTCGCACGTGGTGCACTTCGGGCGGCTATATGGGTATTTGGAAAACCCGCCGGACTATATGATATGCAGGATGTTTTGGGGTTGAAGTAAGACTTTCGCAGGGCAGGCAAGACGCCTGCCCTGATGGAATCATCTCTCCTTTTTAGGGAAATTCTCAGTCGGTGTGCAATACCACGGAATAACTGTTGAATATTACCCATACCTGATCATTCTTGCGCAAGCCCATCCGGCGGGCGTTGTCCGTAGTGACTATTGAGCACAGTTCCGTGCCGTCGGATATGCGCACGACATACTCCGTGGTAATCTCACCCTGATTAACGCGAACGATTGTTCCCAAAAAACGGTTTTCCGCCGAAGATTCAGGTTCATTATCGCTTTTCTGCAGAATCAGCCACGGAGCTTTCACCTCCGCAGTTATTAGAGAGCCTCTCTTGAGACCGAGCCTCGCAAGGCTGTCGGTGGTTATCAACGTTGTGACAACATCTCCACCGATTGTGACCATTTGCACTTTTGCCTGAATGTCGCTCTTCCTGATAAATCTGATTTTGCCGAAAAAACTGTTACGCGCGCTTGTTTTGCGGTGAGATTCCTTATCGATGTAGTATTTTGCCACTTGCCGTATATCATCATCAGAAAAGTCTACATAGGAAGCAGTCACGTTGAGTGTGGAATGGCCCAACATCTTCTGCACCACCGGTAAGGGTATATTGCTCTGCATGAGTTCTACAGCCCGGGACTTCCGTATGCTTTCCGGAGAACCCATGGAAGGGGGAAGGCTGGCATCTATTGCCTGTTCGTAAAATTTGCGGCGAACATGGCCGGGGTCCACTTTAAAGAAATTGCCGAGATATTTCTTGAAGGCAAGATCATTCATTGAAGACTCAAGTTCTTCAGACAGTACTTCCGGTATCCGTACTTCCCGAGGCGGGCGAATATTTTTCTTTTCTGCTCTCCCCAAAAACACCAGGCGACGTTTGACATCGATATCTTGAAATGGATTAAGCGCCAGCACTTCATTCAGCTTGCCTCCCGTATAGCGGATCAAAAGGAATATCAGTAAAATGCGCCTGCGGGATAAACGAACATCAGCCCGTGGAGCGCTGTCCGCCCAGCTTCGAAATGAATGCTCCAGGCGATTCAACTGAACCGTATCAAGACAGTGGGATTCATGCGGCATTGATATGATGCGCGCATGGCTTGACCGTTCGGGCATTGAAGACCTTGGTATGTGTAGCCTGTGACTAACCATGATGCTGCTACTATTATACCAGGCCGGGTCATATATTCTTCCTCCTGATTTAGCCCTATTTTAGCTCTTGACAA
>JBFLXP010000382.1:0-3082 GCA_040757315.1 Nitrospirota bacterium | reverse complement strand
TCGGCACTGGAATATATTGTGCGCAATGATAACTTGTTTGGGCTATAATAGACGGCGATTTGTATAACTGAAAGGAAAGGTACCGCATAAGTATGAAGGTTCTTGTTGTGGACAGCGGGGGGAGAGGCCATGCTATTGCCTGGCAGTTCAAGAATGACCCGAATGTGAAAGAAGTCATCTGCGCTCCCGGAAACGCCGGCATAGCCAGGGAAATCAGGTGTGAGAATGCCAGGACGAATGAAGAAATTCTCGAACTTGCAAAGAGAGAGAAAGTTGACCTCACTTTTGTCGGTCCGGAAAGTCCCCTGACCAACGGCATCGTTGATCTTTTCACGAAGGAATCGATACCTATCGTCGGGCCTGTCAGGAAAGCCAGTATCCTTGAGGGAAGCAAGGCATATACTAAGCTGCTTTGCAGAGAGATCGGAATCCCGGTCGCCGAGTTTGAAATATTCGAAGATCCTGAAGCTGCGAAAGATTATGTCGAGAAAGTGAAATATCCCGTTGTCGTCAAGGCCGACGGTCTGGCTCAGGGAAAGGGCTCGCTTGTCTGCTCCGACAGCAAAGAAGCCATTGCCGCCGTCAACCAGTTGATGGTGGAGAAGATATTCGGAAAGGCCGGACAGAAGGTTGTGGTAGAGAAGAGACTCTTCGGAACGGAGATATCTTTTTTCGTTTTCACCGACGGGGACGAGATAGCGATTATGCCTGTTGCACAGGATTACAAAAGGGCATATGATAATGACGAAGGGTCGAACACGGGCGGGATGGGTTCTTATTCGCCTCACCGCCTTGAAGGCGAGCAGCTTTCGCGGCTTGTATCCGAGAAAGTGGCTCTACCCATAATACGGGGTTTTAGAGAAAAGGAAAATTGCGAGTATAAGGGGATCCTCTATATGGGACTCATGCTTGTGGAAGACACTCCTCATCTTCTTGAAATAAACGTTCGCCTGGGCGACCCGGAGGCAGAGGTAATACTTCCCCGCCTGAAAACCCCTCTCAGCGATATCAGCTTTCAGATCATAAACGGCGTTCTTAGCGATAGAAAAGTCGAATGGAGCAAGGATTACTATTGTGATGTCGTCGCTGCAGCCGGCAGGACACGGCAGATGAAGAACGGCAAAAGCAAAGGCTGGTACCCCGGATATCCCGCGCGGTATGGAAAGGGTTATCCCGTCTCCGGCATCGACGCTCTGGATGACCCTGATTGCAAGATATTCTTTGCCGGAGTCAGTATGTCTGAGAAGAAAGGATTTGTGACCGATGGCGGAAGAGTTCTCCACGTGGTGGGCAGGGGAAAGACACTTGAAGAGGCGAGGGGAGTTGCTTATCGAAATATAGAGAAGATCCACTTTGAGGGAATGAGGTACAGGAAAGACATAGGGAAAGAATGAGGAGGAAAAGAATCTTTTTAAAAAGATAGCTGTTGAAATCATGCAGCGGAGAACGGGCTATATGAAAAAGAAGAAGAAAAATACCGGCGACAGCCGCAGGTGGTTCAGGTACCAATTTTTCGGAAGTGCCTCGGTCACTGTTCCGAAAGAGAATATCACTGTAGATGCGACAATTGCGAACATATCGTTCTCGGGCTTGGGGTTGTATTCGCGTGACCCGATAGGCAAAGGCAAAAGAGTTCGCGTGCGGATTTCCTTCGTCGACAAGAACGGGAAAACAGGCATGGATGAGACTGTAGGAGTAGTCGACTGGCAGAAGAAATTCAAATCGATCTATCTGACCGGCGTTCTTTTTGACGAGGAGTTGAATATCGATAAACAGCCGAACCTGCTGAAGCATCTGATTTGGCTCATCGAAACGTTCCAGTGGCCGCAGCCTTACAAAGACCGAAGAATCGTGATGCTGTAAAAGACTTCGTGCATAAATCTCTTACAAGCTTAATCTCCTGATCATCATACCCGGCTGGCCGGATTCTATATGCTCATCAACAAAAATATATACAGAAGAGAACGTTAGAGGGAGGTTAAATGAACGCGCTCACCAAATATTTTTTTAAAGGTCTTTTGTTTCTCATTCCCATTGTTGTCACCCTTTACGTCTTGTACCTTATTGTTTCGACGGTCGACCGGATTTTCGGTTTTACCGTCCCCGGACTGGGCTTTCTGATTACGATAGCGCTTGTGACGACCATAGGGTTCTTTGTCTCGACTTTTCTTGCGAGGGGCGCCGCAAGGCTCATAGATAACCTGTTCAGCCGCATGCCGATTGTGAAGATGATTTATTCCGCCATCAAAGACCTCGTGAACGCCTTTGTGGGCGAAAAGAAGCGGTTCAATAAACCAGTATTAGTCAGTATCTCACCGGAAAGCACAATGAGTGTTGTCGGTTTTGTAACGCGGGAAAGTCTGGACAGTATTGGCATGGCCGACAGTGTGGCGGTATACATCCCACAATCATACAACTTCGCAGGCAATCTGATAGTAGTGCCCCGGGAACAGGTTATACCGATAGATATTGAAAGCGGCAAAGTGATGACGTTTATCGTATCCGGAGGGGTGTCGGGATTTTAGACAACTGAGGGCATTGTGAAGACCTTGGTTCAGCCTTTGATGGTGGGTTGAATTCCAAAAATGTCTAAGGCTGAACCCTCAATTCTTTCGCAACCGGATGGACGCTTATGTGCTTGATCGCGTATATTCATTCTTTCGCAACTTCAGACCTCGGCCGACTTTTGCTTGCTTTCATGTGACGCGTCCAGGTTAAAACAGTCTTTTGTCTGACATACCTCGAACTCGCAATGATACTCCCCATTTCTGCAGTTTTCATTCTCACAGAAGAAGATACGATACAGCTTCTCCTGAAAACACTCCTCCTCGCAGAAAAAAGTCATGGCTCCGTCACCGAGTGGGCAATCAACTCTTATGCGAGGCGACATCGACTCTTTGCTGGCCATGTTTCTCACCTCCTTTCTCCCCTGCCAGGCCCTCATAACAAAAAAGCCGAGGTTGCCGATACATCATCCTTCGGCAACTCGGCCATCTTCGTTCGAAGACCCGCCGTTTTCTGTTCCCCCTCTCACGAAAGGGTTGGCTTTATCGGGGATCTGTCACCTTGATGCTTTGACTAT
>JBFLXP010000381.1:0-3091 GCA_040757315.1 Nitrospirota bacterium | reverse complement strand
CAGCTCCGCCCCATGCATGAACCTGTTTTCAAAAATCGTCTCTTTGATGACGCTCGTTCCGTCTGCAACCGACATGAGCGCCATGAACTGAGCCTGCATGTCGGTCGGGAAGCCTGGATACGGCATCGTTTTCAGATCAGCCGGTTTCGGACGCGACGGACCCCTCACGCGGATGCCGTCTCCGGTATTTTCAAAGGAAAGTCCCGCCTCTTTAAGCTTCATGATCGATGCATCGAGATGGCCGGCCCTGCATCCCTTCAAAAGGACATCCCCTCCTGTGATACCCGCAGCCGCCATGAAAGTGGCTGATTCTATCCTGTCAGGGATGATCGCGTGATCCGCCTGCTTCAGTTCCTCGACCCCATCTATCTCGATTATGCTCTCTCCAGATCCCCTTATGGCTGCCCCCATCGACACAAGGGCATCCGCCAGGTCAACCACTTCGGGCTCCCGCGCCGCGTTTTCGAGGATAGTTTTGCCTTTTGCCAGCGATGCCGCCATCATCAGGTTCTCAGTTCCCGTCACAGTCGGCGTGTCAAAATAGATTGACGCTCCCTTAAGCCTTTTTGCCCTTGCTACAACATATCCCGCTTCGAGCCGGATATCGGCACCCATTTTCAGCAGCCCCGCAAGATGAAGGTTGATCGGCCGCGCTCCTATCGCGCAGCCGCCGGGAAGCGATACTTTGGCTTTGCCGTATCGGGCGACAAGCGGACCGAGTACCAGGATCGATGCTCGCATCGTGCGCACGAGGTCATAGGGGGCCTCGCAGATCCGTATCCTCTCGGTACTGATGAAAGCCTTATTGCTTTCATAGTGAAACCCTGCCCCAAGGTTTGCGAGCAGACGTCCCATGGTCATTACATCCCTCAGACCAGGCACGTTACCGAGTGAGTAATGCCCCGGTGCGAGAAGTGTTGCCGTCATGATCGGCAGGGCGGCATTCTTTGCGCCGCCGATTTCCACAACGCCTTTCAGTCTTCTCCCGCCACGTATGATAAGCTTGTCCAAAGGTTCACCTCGAAATTATTGTGTACTATTAAGGGTCTCGTAATAGTCTTTATATTGTCGTCATTCCGGCAGTGTGTTGAGCCGGAATCCAGTGACGTTGCCTTTCCATAACTCGGGCTGATCGGCCGAGGCGGAGAAGTCGCTGGATGCCGGATCAAGTCCGGCATGACAGATAAAGAGTGCACTCTACGAATTTCATCTTGAGACTGTTAATAATTATATCCTAATCTCTCCATTTTCATGTTGCCGAATCAAAAAGCCGTAGGCTATACTTTGAGGAGGATTCTCGCCTCGGCGAGTCGCCTGAGGTGACCCGCCTCGGTCGGGTCGCCGAGGCGACAAGGAATCGAGAAAACCAGGGTTCAGGGTCGACGGGCGTCACTGGAACCCTCGAACCCTTGACCTCTCGCACCCATCACTACGATACAGTAGGCGAACAGGTACCGGAAGGATACCGTTAATAACAATTTACCGGACGAATTAGTATGCCCTTTTTTGGCGAACTCTTTGTGAGTGAGATTGTCAAGAAACCCGTGCTCGACCCGAAGGGTGAAGAACTCGGAAGAGTCAAGGACCTCGTGGTCGTGAAGGGTGAACCGTTTCCTCGCGTCTCCGGCCTGATTATAGAAAAGAAAAAGAAAGCTTTTTCCCTCCCCTGGACCGAACTCAACATCTTTAACAAGAGGATTATATCGGCAAAGGTTTATGTTCAAAGCCTTCATCCCTACGAGTTCAGCGAAACCGACCTGCTCATCGTGCGGGATATCTTCGATAAGCAGATCGTCGACGCTAACGGTGCAAAAGTCGTCAGGGTGAACGATATCAAACTGGAAGGCTTCGATTCGGAGGCTATTCTCATGGCCGTCGATGTCGGTATGAGGGGCATCATGCGGCGGCTCGGCATTGAGCGGGGGGGTGAAGACTTCTTGAAGATCTTCAAAAAGAATGTTTCCTATAATCTGATAAGCTGGAATTACATACAGCCTCTGGAGCCGAGATTGACTACCATATCCCTCACCGTTCCGAGACAGATGGTTTCGGAACTTCACCCGGCGGACATCGCAGATATCATCAGCCAGGTTTCCCACAAGGAAGGCGCAACGTTCTTCAGAGACCTTGACGTCGAAACCGCCGCGGGAGCTCTGTCGGAACTTGAGCCGGACGTTCAGGCCGCCATCATAACCGGCATGGATACGGAGAAGGCTGCAGACATCATCGAGGAGATGCCTCCCGACGAGGCGGCCGACGTGATCAGTGACCTGCCCGCTGACAAGGCGAAGGAGATTCTCGAAAGCATAGAGAAGGAGGAAGCAGAAGATATACAGGAACTCCTGAGCCATGAAGAAGACACCGCCGGCGGCCTTATGACAAACCAGTTTATCGCGTACCGTCCGGAAATGACGGTTAGGCAGGCGATCGATCAATTCAAGAAGGACGCAGAGGAAGTTGAAACCGTTTATTACATTTATGTGACCGACGAAAATGAAAAACTTCTCGGCGTTATATCTCTGAGAGAAATGCTTCTTGCTCCGCTCAGCGCAGTGCTGTCCGGAATCATGGCCACCAAGATCAAAATGGTTACTCCCGAGACGGACGAGCTGGAGGTTGCGGAAATCATTTCAAAGTATAACCTTGTGGCCCTTCCCGTGGTGGACGCCGAAGGCGCCCTTCTGGGTATTGTGGCGATCGATGATGTGGTGGACAGAATTCTTCCGCCTGCGGCAAAACGCAAAAGGAGGAAGGTGTGAACCTCTGGAAGAAGATCGCCGTTTTCCTGTCCATCATGGGCCCCGGCATCATAACCGCCAACATTGATAATGATGCAAGCGGCATAACCACCTATTCGGTTGCAGGAGCGCGCTTTGGATATGCCCTACTCTGGGCACTCATACCCACTACTGTTGCCCTCGTTGTCATACAGGAAATGGTCGCAAGAATGGGCGCTGTAACCGGGAAGGGATTGTCCGACCTGATACGGGAGCACTACGGTGTAAAATCGACGTTCTATATGATGACCGTTCTTTTCGTCGCGAATCTCGGCACGACGGTTGCAAACTTTGCCGGATGGGCCGCGAGTATG
>JBFLXP010000380.1:0-3101 GCA_040757315.1 Nitrospirota bacterium | reverse complement strand
TAACCAGAGGATTCTCGTGGACGCCGACAGGAAGTTTACCGCTCTATTTGATAGCGGCTTTTTTCCCGAGGAGTTTTCGCCCGGAGCACCGAACGACGTCTACGTGGTTTACGGAGTCGCACCGGCGGGCAAGCGCCCCGACGAGCCACTGAGGATGCCATTTAACAGGGCCGATTATTATGTGTCGACCTTGAACGTGCCAGGACACTGTGCGGATAACACCGGTGTCCTGAGAAAAGCGGTTCTGAACCACAGCGGCACCTTTCAGGGAGGCATACATCAGCTTCTCGACTGTGTTGCGGATATGCAGGTTTCCTACGCACTGGACAATGATGGCGATGGAGAGACGGACAACCTTACCGATGATATCAGTCTCCTGACCGCCCGGGAGATAAGGGAAAAGATCAAAGAGGTGCGAATTGTTGTGCTCGCCCACGAGGGACAGAAAGACGTCAATTACAGGTTCCCGAATGATATGATCAGCGTAGGCGGGGCAACGGGAAGAGATTTTGATCTTACGGTAATTCCCTATTATCAAAACTACCGGTGGAGGCTATATACGTTAGTGGTAAAACCCAGAAATTTGGCGGGATGACTTAACATCTGTGAATAATTTGTGATAGCAGGGTTCGCTGACTCATGAAGACGACTCGCAAAAGACAGCCCACAATCCGAAGCGAACAAGGCATTGCCCTTGCAATGGTTCTTGTTCTGTCGACAATTTCTTTAGTGATTATCGCGGCCATGATATACATTGTGCTTCAGGGTACAAAGTCTTCGGCGGCATTCAGAAGGTATGCGACAGCTCTCGAAGCGGGACACGGCGGCGCAGAAATAGCCGTGAGCCTTGTGGACAACCGGGGCCGACTTCTGATCCCCGGCCTGGACATCGATTTCCCTAATGCCTGCATTTGTGACGCCGATGCGGATCCCTATGACGAAATATACCCCCATCCATCTCCCGATACATGTTTATGCCGTAAACTGTGTATGCCTCCGAACAGAAGCGACGGTTCCTCAAATTGGAATTCGGGTGATTGCGATGACTCGCCGGATCCGACGGTATCTCCCGATCTGCCGCCCTTCAAACTTGCCGGATTCGGTACGGAATATCAGGTTTTTGCTAAGATAATCGATACGACTGTGGGCGCCACCGACCTCAGCGGTGAGAACCTTTCATGCGGCTCCGGCGCGGCTTACGAATGCGGCTCTGTTCAAGGGCCGTCGACGCCCTATCTTTACCGCATCGAGATACGCGCCCAAGATTCGACCAACCCGGTGGAGAAGTCCGGACTTTCTGTGCTTTATGCTTACTGACTTCCATCTTAACCCCACCCATCCTCCCCTTAACTTAAGGGGAGGTGAAGGAGGGGTTATACCGAATTCAGAATAAAATTCAATGCTCCCCCGATCAGCAGCGCAAAGGGGATAATCAGCGCCATCATGAGAAAGGCAGTCCTCGGTCCCCTTTCTTTGACGATCATGAAGAAGTTCGCGATGCAGGGCACAAACAGGGTCAGCGTGACAAGACTTACGATCACCTGATTTTCGTTCAACAGCCCCTGTCTGGCCATGTCAAACAGTCCCGCGGCGCCATAATCTCTCCTCAGGAACCCCATGATGAACGCCTCTGTTGTTTTGCCGGGCAGGCCCAGGAACTGAACGACGACCGGCGAAGCGGCTTCGACAAGGCGGTCGAGCGCCTTCATCTTATCGAGAAAAAAGAGAAACAATGTGCCGAGGATGAAAAGGGGCACCGCTTCCTTCAGATACCACTCGATCCTGCTCAGAGTTTTCATCAGAATATTCCCGAGAGTGGGGACCCTGAGAGGAGGCAGCTCGATGAAGAAGTCGGGACGGTCTCCGGGTATGAATTTCGATGCGAGATACCCGGTCAGGAATAACACGACCAGAATACATCCGGCCCACCAGAAAGCGGCGCGGATAGAGAGATTTCCCAGCATTCCGAATATAACGCCGAGTTGGGCTGAGCAGGGAATCGCAAGTGCGATGAGGAACGTCGCCAGAATCCGTTCCCGTTTGGTTTCGAGTATCCTCGAGGTCATAACCGCCATGGTCCCGCAGCCGAGACCGAGGATCATCGGCAAAACCGCCTTGCCGTTCAAGCCGAGAACCCGGAAAAGCCTGTTCGAAATTACGGCGAGTCTGGGCAGATAGCCGCTGTCCTCGAGGAGCCCGAAAGCGAGAAAGAAAGTGGCGGTAATGGGCAGTATGATGCCAAGAGCATACGTTACAGCCATAGTAAAAATTCCATAGTGGCCGATCAGCATATCCTGAAGAAACGGCAGCGGGACAAGGGATGTGACCGCCTTTGTTATCACGGGATTGACATAAGTCCCGAAGATCACTTCCTCGAAGAAATCCACGAGGAATCCGGCCCCGAAGTTCCCCACGAACTCATAGAAAGAGAAGATGACAAAGAGAAGGATCGGAATCCCGAACACCGGGTGAATAGTCAACTTGCTCAGATGCCGGAATAAGACGCCCGACTCTGCATTTCCATTTCTTTGTACGGTCTTTGCCATCTCTTCGGCGGCTCTTATCCTGCTGTGACCAATCATATACGAGATCGGTTCTTTCACCTTTGCCTGGGCTTCATCCCTTAAATCTTCGATACGCTTGATGTCCTCTGTCTTCAGGTTTGTCATAAGCCAGTCTTTAAGACTCTCATCGCCGGCCAGAATCATAAGGGCAAGCGATCGTTTTGCGATGTTCGCCTCCGGAAGTACGGAGGAGATTAGACCGGCATACTCCTCGATGACGGGATGATAACGGACAGAGATCAAAGGCCGCCGCGGTTCGAGAATCGCCTCGCGCAGCCTCTGAATCCCTTTTCTCTGCGGAGCGACCGTGCCGATCACTTCGATGCCGAGAAGCGAGCTCAATTTCCCGTAGTCTATTTCGATGCCGCGCGCCTTTGCTTCGTCCTCCATATTCATGTCGAGGATGCAGGGGAGGTTCATCTCTGAAAGCTGCAAGAGGAGCATAAGCGCCCGTTTGACATTCTTCGCATCGGCAACGAGCACGACGGAATCCAGTTTTTCCTTCAGAAGGATATCCCGCGTAACTTTTTCATCTTC
>JBFLXP010000379.1:0-3106 GCA_040757315.1 Nitrospirota bacterium | reverse complement strand
TTTTTTGGTATTATCAAGACCCAGCTTAATGCCGTGTTTCTGCAGGCTGTAGAGGTAATCGATCGTTTCGTCGTAAATCATATCATCTCTAAGGGTTCAAGGATTCGAGGATTCAAGGGTTCGAGTATTTGACTTCCAAAACCTACAGAAGATCCCCAAGATTGCGAGCTTTTGCATTTCACTTGGACCCTCGACCCCTGGGCCCCTTGAACCCTTTTGTTTTCAGGAAAGTTTACCAGAGACCCATGAGAAAAGTCATGGGGAAAGGAGAGTTCTTGCAAAGCCAGCAATCTTTGTTCTCAAATGCCGATAACTCTGCATTTGAGGGAGATAATTGTGGGGTAAGTGTCTTTAAAGATTTATCAGGAGGAATTGACCTTTCCCCCTCCACCCCTGCCCAATCTACTTGTGCCATTACGAGGGCCAAAGGCCCGAAACAATCTCGTCCCTCATCAGGCACTACCGGCACAGGAGGGGACTGTCCCGGATTTACGGACGCAGCGAAGCGGAGTCGTAGGATCGGGGCTGTCCCCGAAGAATCTAGGAGGTTTGATTATGTTTAAGACTTATTACAGCGATCATGTCTATGGTTTCGGGCGGTTCTTCGCAATCATCGCAACGACAACCCGGGAGGGTGGGGTGACGGCAGAAATATATCTTTTTGCCTCGGACGTCGAAAAAGCGAAACAACTTAAGATACGCACATTGTTGGATCAAGGCAAATATTTCCTTTTCGAAAAGAACGACCTCGCTGAAGCTAATCGCGTGCTTGGGGAACTTGTTCGTTTGGCGCCAAATAATGCCGAATTCAACAAATATGCATTGAAGGCAGCAAGATTTGAGTTCAATTGATCTTACCGTACATGATAGGGATAGAAAACTCATTTGGACCAGAGATTCAAACCTACCGGCACAAAAACTAAACTGGAGTGATGCCAATGCTTTTATACAAAAAATGAATCGTCAAAACTACGCTGGAAGGAACGATTGGCGACTACCAACATTTGAAGAAATGTCATATCTTCGGGCTTTCGCTAGTCCTGCGTATTATCCCAAGCCTCAAGACGACCGAGGCTCCAAGGAAGTCATATTGGGCGACAATAAGTTTAGGGGCTCCGTTGCAACCACATTCAATAATATGGGATTCAGAGATGTTAAGGACGATGCGGCCTTCTGGCTATCTTCTAACTATTTATTGTCAGCAGATATGTTTTCAATGGATAATGGGTGGGTACTGGATAAAATGTTTAAGAAGATAGCTAAAGCGTTGGTCTGGCCAGTAAGAACCGATCAATAGAATGGGATCAAGATGCGAATTTTGAACCATAGCACCTATTGAGCAAGGAAAAAAGACAACGCTTCTATTTATTGAAATTCCTCCGCCGTCTTTTCCCCGATCCCGACCCCGCGTCTTTTACAGGCTTCAATCTGCTATAATCTGATTAGAGTTAGCCGGGAAGATTGATGAGGGACACTTCCCGGTTTCCGATGGATTGCCTGCTCCCTCAATCAATTTACATCCCTCTCGGGATATGGTAACTTAGTCACATGAGAAAACCCCGGGAAAAAGAGATACAGAGAATCCTCGATGCTGCTGTTAAGCGCTTGGTTGAGAACCTTGACGTGGAAAAGATCGTGCTTTTTGGCTCCTTCGTCAAGGGCACCTATACAAAAGACAGCGATATCGATCTGCTTGTTATGCTGAACACCAGGGAAAAGGGCATCAGGCGATATGCAATAGTCAGCGAACTCCTGGAGCCTCGGGAAATACCCATGGATATCATCGTAAGAACCCCGGCAGAGATGAGGAAAAGAGAAAACTACTTTGACCCGTTTGTCAGAAATGTTATGAGCGGGAAAGTGCTTTATGAGAAAAAGGCCTGACGTACTGGAATGGATCGCCAAGGCGGAACAGGATTACCAGACTGCCGAGGTGATGGCCCGCAAAAGGAAAAATCCGGTCCCTGATGTTGTCGGTTTTCATTGCCAGCAGTGTATAGAGAAGTATCTGAAGGCCCTGCTCGTTCTGAGGAAGCTCGATTTCCCCAAGACACACGATCTAATCGAGCTTCTTGAGATAGCCATAAAGAAAGATCCCTTACTGGAAATCTACAGACCCGATCTGAGAGCTCTTAATCCGTTTTCAGTTCAGTTCCGCTATCCCGGAGAAACAACAACGACTGAGGACGCAAGGGTGGCCCTTAAAGCAATGAGACGTGCAAGGAAGTTTTTCATAGGCCGATATTCTTTTTGAAGAGAAGAAGGATTCTCGCCACCGCGAGTCGCTGAGGCGACCGAACAAGTCGGAATGACAAATGAGGAGAAGAAATACCGACTGCAATGATACAACGCCTTCCCTCGATTTTGGGAATCATCGTCGGACTCCTCTCCATAGCAGCCGGTTCAAAAGTGTTATTGGGAGTCTCGTCACCCGGTTATGCTGTTGTCCAGTGGCTTGTTATTTATAACGTTTCATTGGGGGCTGTTTCTCTTGGCGCAGGAGCAGGTCTATGGAACCTTCGACCATGGGCCATTTCTCTGGCCGGAATCATCGCTGCTTCCCACGGCTTTGCCCTCGTTCTATTAACTGTGTTCTTTGTATCCGGCAAAACCGCGGCATACCAGAGCATTTTGGCAATGTTTTTCAGGACAACAGTCTGGATGGGGATTTTCCTCGTTGCGCGAAAAATTAGGAGACGATAATACAACCCTTGACCTAAACCCTCATGCGCCTCGGCGCACAAAAGAGCATGAAAATGTTACCGCGGAGAACGCAGAGGACGCAAAGGTCACAAAAAACTTAGATTCTTTCTCTGCGCACTCAGCGGCCTCTGCGGTGAAGGTCATTTTCGGGACAAGGTAGATCGCCCGGAGGGAAAGTTTTTCTAGAAACTCATTACTGCTGCGCGGGCCATCTCGATGACGCCGGAGGGAAGCACGCCAAGAAGGAGCACTGCCACGACCGTTACCGCCAGCGCCAGATTGGTAGAAGCTGAAGTGGAGAGAGTTACCTCAGCCTTTGGCTCCTTCATATACATATACATCACGATCCTGAGATAGAAATAGGCTGATATGGAGCTGAAGATCACTGCCACGACGGCGAGCC
>JBFLXP010000378.1:0-3122 GCA_040757315.1 Nitrospirota bacterium | reverse complement strand
AACCCTGCAAAGCCATGAAGAGATTCTATAAAAGGAAGCTTGAACAGATAAAAACTGATGTCTTTGGCCAATAACGGGTCATTAGTTCCCATATCCAGACTGTTTTTAAAGAGGAGGAAGTCTTCCCACCTCAATGCGCCCCACTGCGCTGCAAAGATGGCCATAACAACTCCGGCAATTACGGAGAGGGGCTTGATGACCCTTTCGATACCCCCTGCTCTAAATGGATTGATGACGCCTTCGATCTCATATATATCTCGTTGAGGGAAATTAGTCCTGTTTGCGATGGTTATATTTACCAGAACAAAGAATAAAAAGGCTATGCCGAAAAATATACCTGTGCCGATTTTAGTGGAGAGCGTCTTAATAAAAACAGAAGAGTATCCTGTCTCTGTGAAAAAGAGCCAGTCGGCATATAAATTCAAGAGAGAAAATAAAAGCGGCAGTACTAAAAAAATAAACCCGAATAGTATTAAATTCCTTGCTTTGCCTTTAGTCATTGCATCCTCCGCCCTTTTTCTCCTCTTTTTCAGAATCTTTCTCCTCGTTCTCCTTAGGAGAATAGGTTTTGAATGAATATTCCCTCATCATCCGATGGATTCTTTTTCTGTCCCGGGCAAGCTCGCGGTTCCCCAGAATGCCGATTATCAGCACGATGACAAAGATGATGACGAGATATTCCATTCACACACCCATCGGGCAAGAACTTCGGCAGACCGTTGTTTAGCCCAGAGTCAGAGCAGATGCTGTATCGGAGCGGCTTTATCCCGATTCTTATCGGAACCTCCGAGAATGAGCGATGATACTGCATTTGCTCTGCGAATCCGCAATCCATGAATAATCCGGGTTAGACTCTGTCAGATACTGCTATCCGAACTTTTTTCTTCGGCATTAACCTCAATGTCGCAAAGTGTTTTCTCCACTTCTTTCTGGGTATTCCTCAGACTCTCTTTGCAGAACTTGACAAGCTCCGATGCCCTTTTGACTTTTACAGTCAAAGCATCGACGTCTGTCTCACCCGACTCGATCTCTTTTACTATACTTTCCAGCTCGGTAATAGCCGAGGCATAGGTCAATTTACTCTTTGCCATCGAAAGCCTCCACTCTGCTTCTGAATGTTCCTTTACACACTTTAGTCTCTATTATATCCCCTTCATGCAAATCCTCAGTATCCTTGATCGCCTTTCCCTTGAAATAAGTGATGCTGTATCCTCTTTTGAGAACATTAATGGGGTCGAGCAGCCCCACCGCGTGATCGAAATGTTTTATTCTGTTTTCCTGCTGCAGAAAAAGCATCCTTATCCCCGTAACGATACTGTTCACAGCAAGTCCGAGTCTGTTATTATTCCGGTCAATATTCTGTGTGGTCTCATGCATAAGCCTGTGCAGAGATATCTCAATCCTCTTCATTTCATCGCCGAACCTGGCGCCGACCATATGGCGAACTTTCTGGATGAGATATTGAATCCGGTGGTGTTCTTCCATCAACAGCGCTCTCGAACGATCCATTATCGTCCTTTCCGCACGAACAAGCCTCTCTTCAAAGCTGCTCATTCCCGACAGGAGAAATTCTGCAACCGCAGTGGGAGTGTTCATCTTTGTATGGGCCACCATGTCGACCACCGTATCGTCCCTTTCATGTCCGATACCGGTTATAACCGGCAGGGGAAATCTTGCCACGTCAACAGCGAGACCATAGGTGTCAAAGCAGCTCAAATCAATCTGCGAACCTCCTCCCCTTATTATCACGACTGCATCATAACGGTCTCTGTGCGCTCTAATCTGTCTCAAGGATGAGACAATGGACGCCTCGGCCTCCTGACCCTGCATTAGTGACTGATAGAGGCGATGAAAGACTTTATAGTCTTGAGGATTGTTCTGCAGATGGTTGATGAAATCTCCGTATCCCGCCGCTGTGAGAGAGGAGATTACAGCTATCCTTTGAGGAACCAACGGCAGCGGGATCTCTTTGTTCAGTCTGATCAGACCCTCTTTCGTCAGTCTATCGATGACTTCCCTCTTTTTCCTGGCCATCTCTCCGAGGGAGTAGGTCGGGTCGATATCCTTGATGTTAAGACTGAGACCATACACTTCGTGAAATGTGACGCTCACGCGGAGCAGCACCTTCATACCCTGTTTCAGAGTTTCTCCGGTGGCTTTTTCGAACCGTGAGGCAACACTTCTGAAAGTGTATACCCATATGTTGGCTCTTATCTGGGCGACGGTCTGCTCCCCCTCTCTCTCAACGAGTTCGAGGTAGCAGTGACCTTTGGCATTGCATCTGATCTCGGATATCTCGGCAACCACCCATAACGCCTCGGGAAAAGCGAGCTCAAGGTTTTCTTTTATAAGCCGGGTTAATTCGACGAGTGTCAGTGCGTGAATTGCGGAGTATATGTCTTCCCGAAACAGCTCGTTCATTTAAACCTTCCTCTTATTGTTGTCCGCATAAATACTAATGAGGTTATAGTGGATACACAGAATTGTCAGCTTGTCATTCCGGGCTTGACCCGAATCCAGTTCTTTCCTGGATTCCCGCCTTCGCGGGAATGACAGCAATGTCGTCTTACTTTATAGCCATCCCAGTAATTATAGGTTCTTTTGAAGATTTTTTGCCGGTGCGCACCGCATACCGGCTTGTTTGCTATGCATCGCAAAGAAATCTGAACGAAATTAATTGTATCTTGCTCCCGATTCATATATACTGTCTAATAATTCTAAATAATATAAGGAGGGTATGGATGACAAAAGCTGAGCTCGTTGACAAAATGGCAAAGGATGCGGACATTTCGAAGGCTGCTGCGGGGAAAGCGCTTGACTCGATGATGGATGGCGTGATCAAAACCCTGAAGAAGGGAAACAAGGTCTCCCTCGTGGGATTCGGGACTTTCTCCGTCTCGAAGCGGAAGGCAAGAAAAGGTAGAAATCCCAGGACGGGAGAAGCGGTCAAGATTCCGGCTAGAAAGTTACCGAAGTTCACAGCCGGGAAGGCATTTAAAGACGCAGTGAAATAGGATCGGTTCGTGTGTTGCTGACGTCGAGGGTTAGCCTTCAGGCTAACCCTTTTTTTTGACCTCTGTCCGCTTTCTATTTGAAAAAATATTTTCTCCCGGTAAAATAAA
>JBFLXP010000377.1:0-3124 GCA_040757315.1 Nitrospirota bacterium | reverse complement strand
AAAGGCGATCCGGTGCGTAGCGAGCGCCCTTGCCTTTTCGGCCCTTGCTAGGAGGGTTTCTTCGTCGTAGAGACGTGCTTTCGCCTCTGTGAGTTCCAAAATTGTTGATAGACCGGCAGTCTGTTTCGCCTCTGTCATCTGCAGGAAACGCTTCTGCATATCGACAATCTCGCGGTCCATCTTCACAATTTCGTTGGAAAGCAGCAGGTCGAGGTATGCCCGGACAGTTTCTCCGATTATGAGAAGGGTGACCGACCGGACTTCCGCTTCCCGGGCTGCGGTCAAGGCCTCGGCGCTCCGGACGGCGTGGCGATTGCGTCCCCAGAGATCGAGATCGTAGGTTATCCTCGCTTGCGCATTGAAAATGTTCACCGTCTGGCCGGAGACTCCGGAGACGCGGCCGGTGGATGGCTGCGATGTCGGTGACAATGAAGCGGATGTTGTTGAACTGTTCTCGGACAGGCGAAGTCTGTTGAAGGACAAGGTGAGATCTATCACGGGCCAGAGTAAAGACCTGACTTCTTTTTCCGCTGCCTGCGAGGCCAAGAGACGCTTTTTCGCTCTGGCGATATCGGGATTGGCTGTTAGAATTTCCTTCAACAAGGGATCGATCTCCTGATCCGCGATGCCTTTCCACCATTGAGCAGCAAAAACGGCTTCTTTATCGGGACTGATCGAGACTTTGTCCAACGGCTCGTGCCACTTTTCAGGCAAAGGCCTGTCTGCCTTTATCTCAGGCGTGTGGACCGTGCATCCTGCAAATATTAACACTGCGACGACAGTTCCTAAAATCCCTTTGAAGAGCCAGTTGGATTCCCCGATCCCTCCAGAAATACGGCGGGCAAGCAAGTCGGGGAATAACAGACTGTCTGAGCAGCTATTTCCCGGACAAATTCTCTTTCTCATTTTCACTTCTTCGGCCTGCCTGCCGACTCGATGAAGACATCCACCTGCTGTCCGGGGTAAACGGGAAAATCCGGGATCTTGAAACTGTAAATCACCTGAAGGACTCGGACGTCGACGCGTTCCCGGTTGTCTCCGGTGAGCTGCATCTTAGGGACGGCGTAAGGGTCTATCCGCTCGAACTCAAGAGGTATGTATTTGTCGGTATACCCTCTGAGATAGGCAACTGCCTTTGCTCCTGCGCGGACTTCTACGGCGTTCACCTCATCCACATCAGATCTCACCTGCAAGCGGTCTGTAATCCCCATCAGCATAGGAGGGGTGCTCTGCCCGGGGTTTACCCATTCGCCGGGCTCGATATTTATCTGAAGAATTGTTCCGTCCCTCGGAGCCCTGACGATATGCCACAACAGAATCTGTTTCGCTTCAGCGAGAGATGCTCTTGCGGCGGAAAGCGTTGCTTCCTGCTGCCTGATATCATATTCCCATGCGCCTGCCTTGAGCGCGGCAAGTCTCGCTTTTGCCTCGCCCAGATTTGCCTCCTGTGTTTTCACCTGCTGCCGCGTCTGATCCAACTGGTCATTGCTGATACTTCCGGGATCTATGTTTCTTGATCTTTCAAGTTTTGCCAGACGTCCCTGCCAGTCAGTCAGCTCCGCCTCGGCCCTCTCCACGGCCCTTTCCAGAGGCACCACGTCTTCAGGGCGAGGGAGATTGCGAAGAAAGGCAAGACGCGCCTCCGCTGCATTTACTTCTGAGGACAATCTATCCACCACAGCTTTTTGAGCCCGGTCGTCGAGATGAAACAAGGGGTCGCCACTCCCCACTCGCTGCCCTCTTGAGACAACGATTTTATTCGCAAGGCCGGCAACCTGTGGTTGCACCTGCACGTTCTCCTCCAAGGCCTCGATAATGCCGGAGGCCGCGACAGACGCGCGAAAAGGACTTGCGGCAGGCGTGTAAAGGGGAGGCGGCGTAGGCTGAGCCCTGGACATGACTGCCACCCTGTATATGCCGAAAAGAATTCCGACAATCGCAAGGACAAAAAGAGCCTTTTTTTTCACGAAGATACCTCCTCCGGCCGGCCGGCTTTGATTCCCGTCATGCGGCCGTCCAACAAATAAGCGATCCTGTCGGCGAAGCGCACAATGCGGTTGTCATGGGTCACCACTATAAGAGTCCTGTCGGAAGCGAGCGCTCTTTCCCGCATAAGCTCCATAACGTGCACGCCCGTTTCGGTGTCAAGGGCTGCCGTAGGTTCGTCGCATATAAGCAATTGCGGCTCATGAACAAGAGCACGCGCGAAAGCTACACGTTGTTTTTCACCAGTAGAAAGCTGGTTAATGGGATTAGACGCACGGGCCCCGAGGCCCACAGCGGCAAGATATTTTGCGGCTTTTTCCAGAGCCTTATCCCAGGGTTCATCGATAATAAGAAGGGGCACAGCAACATTCTCTGCCGCGGTAAGATTGGGAAGCAGGTTATATTCCTGGAACATGAACCCGATCTTCTTCGCCCTCATTTGACTTTTCCTGTGGTCTGATAAGTCGGCCAGTTCGGTGTCCAGCACCCTTACCGATCCTGCGTTTGGAGAAAGGACACCGCCTATAATGCTCAGAAGAGTTGTCTTTCCGCTTCCTGATGGGCCCATGATCAAAAATAGTTCGCCAAAGAAAATGTCGAGCGTCACCCCTCTAATGGCCTGGATTTCTGCTTCGCCCGTGCCGAAGGTCTTTACCACATCTTTTATGGAAATTGCTATTTCCGGCATCTTATCCTCGAAAAACCTCGGCGGGATCTACTCTGAGAATCTTGAAAAGAACCACTATGGCCGCTATTCCGCATATGACGACGGTCATGATAAAGGAACCGATTAGGACGTGAGGCGGGGTGTAAGCAGCGTAATTCGGCAGGGATTTAAGGAGTATCATAAGGAGAAAGCTGGCGACTCCTACGCCGATGCCGTAACCCTGAATTCCGACCACTGCGCTCTGCAGGACGACCATCCGGATAAGGCCGAGTCTCCCTACCCCCATTGCCTTTAGGGCGGCGAACTGTTTCAGATTTTCGAGGGCGAACATATGAAAAGTCTGGCCGGTGACCGCCGCCCCGACGATGAAGCCCAGGAAAGTAATTATGCCGAAGTTCATGCCTATCCCTGTTTGTGTAAGGTAATACTTGATCGTCATCCGGCTCAATTCATCTTTGGTGAGGGCTCGAA
>JBFLXP010000376.1:0-3132 GCA_040757315.1 Nitrospirota bacterium | reverse complement strand
TTCTACGGACACGGCCTGACGGATCTGCTGAAGAAGGCTTCGAATGACGTAAGAACAGCCGGTGGAGCGACCGTATTCGGTTATTATGTGAACGACCCGGAACGGTATGGAGTAGTCGAGTTCGACGAGAAGGGGAATGTACTGTCCATCGAGGAAAAACCGAAAGTCCCGAAATCGAAATATGCAGTAACCGGCCTCTATTTTTACGACAACGACGCTGTCCGTATTGCGGAGAGCATCAAGCCTTCACGGCGGGGTGAACTTGAGATCACCGATGTCAACAGGGAATATCTTAAGGCGGGCAAACTGCGGGTGGAGCTCATGGGAAGGGGCTACGCGTGGCTTGACACCGGCACCCACGAGAGCCTGCTTGAGGCCGGAGAATTCATTGCCACGATCGAAAAAAGGCAGGGGTTGAAGATAGCCTGCGTGGAAGAGATTGCATACAAATTGGGATATATCGACAGCGATCAGTTGCAGCAGCTTGCTCACACCCTCAACCATAATGACTACGGCAGGTACCTGATGAGACTCCTCAAATGAAACAGAGCAGGATCAGGTAAAGGTAGAGATGAGAACAGGTAAAGGGAAAAAGAAGGGTGCAGGTAGCGGAAAAAGGAGAGGTAGATGGGAAAATAGGCTATTCCTGTTTCTTTCTATACCTATACCTGTACCTCTGCCTCTACCTGTTTCTTGTTTCTGATCATGCCTTTCACATTTAAGACACTCGACATTCGCGGTCTGGTTTTGGTTAAGCCCCGGATTTTCGGCGACAGCCGTGGGTTCTTTATGGAGACATATAGATATTCCGATTTTGCGCGAATGGGTATAACAGAATCCTTTGTCCAGGATAACCACTCGAGGTCTTCGCGAAATGTGTTGAGGGGGCTGCATTTCCAAAGAAATCCGAACGCGCAGGGTAAACTGGTTCAGTGCGTCACAGGAAATATCTTCGATGTGGCCGTTGACATCCGCAAAGGTTCTCCCTCATTCGGCAGATGGGCGGGGGCTGAGCTTTCCGGAGATGACAGGAAGATGCTCTATGTACCGCCCGGATTTGCGCACGGCTTTTTAGTGCTGAGTGAATCAGCGGATGTGATATACAAATGCACGAAAGAATACGCTCCGCACGATGACCGCGGAATCATCTGGAACGATCCTGATATCGCCGTCGCCTGGCCGGTCAAGAATCCTATTGTTTCGGAGAAAGACGGCCGCCTTCCTTTGTTGAAGGATGTGGATAATAATTTTGAATACCGGCAATAGCTTGTCTGCTGTTTTGTTTAAGTTGTCATTCCAGCTTGTCTGGAATCTTTCTTTTCCATGCAAACCGCTTGAAGAAGGATTCCGGACAAGCCGGAATGACAGAATATCAATCGCGAGAGGTTTTATTAACGGGAAGGATTGTTCATTATGAAAATCCTGATCACGGGCGCCAACGGGCAGCTTGCAGCGGAGTTCCGGAAATCGCTGGCGGAATCTCACTTCCGCTTAACAGCCCTTGACCGCTCGCAGCTCGATATTGCCGACGTGAATAGCGTCCGGGGGACGCTGTCATCCCATAAGCCCGACGCCGTCATCAACTGTGCTTCGTATAATTTCGTGGACAAAGCCGAAGATGATTATCAGAGTGCGTTCACGACAAATGCCGAAGGCGTGAAGAACCTTGCTTCCGAATGCCGAAAGAACGGCACTCTACTTGTCCACTACAGCACGGATTACGTCTTTGACGGTAAGAAGGAGGATTTCTATACGGAGGAGGACAACCCGGCGCCGATTAACAAATATGGTTTGAGCAAGCTTGAGGGCGAGCGGTTCCTTCAGGAAGAAACGGACAATTTCCTTCTCTTCAGAGTGAGCTGGGTTTTCGGAGAAGGGCCCCAGAACTTCCTTTACAAGCTGAGTGGATGGGCCAGGGATAAGAAAATCTTGAGGGTCGTCTGCGATCAGGTCTCTGTGCCGACCTACGCGGGCGACATAGTAAACGTCACCATGTTCGCCCTCGGCAAAGACTTGAAAGGCGTTTATCATTTGACTAACAGCGGCTACGCCTCGCGCTATGAGGTTGCGAGGTATTATCTGGAAAAGCTCGGACTCGACAATCTGGTACTGCCGGTCACGTCGGAATTCTTTCCCACAGCGGCAAAACGACCATATTTTTCGGCTCTTTCAAACCAAAAGCTTTCACAGACGCTCAATATCGAGATTCCCGACTGGCGGGTGGGGATAGACAGGTATATCGAAGAATCGATGACAGGGACGCAGGTGTAGAAAGACAGTAAGCAGTAAGCACTAAGGGAAGATAGATTCCCGACAAGCGGGAATGACAAATTACGATATTTATTGCCGTATAGTAATATTATTACTCCGGCAAGTAAATACCAAAACGACGTCATTCCCCGGCTTGACCGGGGAATCCATAAGGGACTGGATGCTCCGATCAAGTCGGAGCATGACATCTTTCATCTATTTAATTGCCGTAGTAATAAATATTTGACATGATTTTGAGGGTCATATGAAACTATTGGTCACAGGCGGCGCCGGTTTCATCGGAAGCGAATTTGTCAGACAGGGCGTTCGCAGAGGATATGCAATAATGGTCGTAGACAAGCTTAGCTATGCAGGGGATAGAGATCGTCTAAAGGAAGTGGACGGAAAAATCGCGTTTCGTGAGGAGGATATTTCGGACAGGCGCTCCGTCGAAAACTTGTTCGGTGCGGCAAAACCTGATGCTGTTGTTCACTGGGCCGCTGAGAGCCATGTGGACAGGAGCATCGCCGACGCCTCTCCTTTTCTGGAAACGAACGTCAAAGGGACGCAGGTACTTCTCGACGCGTGCAGGCAGTACGGCGTCGAAAAGTTCGTCAATGTTTCGACGGATGAAGTATACGGCGATCTGGGAGAAGACGGCAGCTTTTTCGAGACCACACCCCTGAACCCGAGTTCTCCTTACTCGGCGAGCAAAGCATCCGCCGACATGTTGGGAAGGGCATACCACAGGACATACGGCATTCCGGTTGTCACGGTGCGGCCTTCCAACAACTACGGACCATGGCAGTATCCTGAAAAACTGATCCCTGTGGTGATTATGAAAGCGTGGAACAATCAAAGGGTGCCGGTATACGCAAGGGG
>JBFLXP010000375.1:0-3140 GCA_040757315.1 Nitrospirota bacterium | reverse complement strand
AAAAGACGGTCGCTGAGGTATTTCCAAGAAAACAAGGATTGAAACACATCAGCAAATCGGACGTCGATAAAAAGATCGACGTGTCGCTGAGGTATTTCCAAGAAAACAAGGATTGAAACTTTGTCGAGCGGTGACAAATCTAATGTCCGGACGCGAGTCGCTGAGGTATTTCCAAGAAAACAAGGATTGAAACCAAAAGAATACGCAGAAGGCCGCGAGGCCCTCAGGACCGTCGCTGAGGTATTTCCAAGAAAACAAGGATTGAAACTTCATTTTGTCCTTCGTTTTCGACAAACTTTCCATTGGTCGCTGAGGTATTTCCAAGAAAACAAGGATTGAAACTTTGCTCAATGGGCTTACGCCCAAATAGTGTTTGGTCGCTGAGGTATTTCCAAGAAAACAAGGATTGAAACATATTCAGAACGCAATTACACAGATGAATTCCATCCGTCGCTGAGGTATTTCCAAGAAAACAAGGATTGAAATCATTCGGTGAAATGGTGAATGGGTAAAACGCGATTTTGCGATTCACCGGATTCTGTTAAACCCGTCCTGTACAACTATCCCCTTCTTTGTCGCATAGCCCGAAGGCATATAGTGTGTAGTATGCGAGATCGAAAATTGGCCTCGGGCATTGACAGCTATAACCCCGGCTTCTCCGCCGAGGGACTGGATCCTCCTGAGAGACTTTAAGGCAGCTTTCCGGGGAGGAAGAAGGACGAGATTCATCACAATTTCTTTTGCCAGTGTAAGACGGATTATGTACTCGCCCATGCCTGTGCAGGAGACGGCCCCCGACGCGGCATCGGCGTATATCCCGGCTCCGATGATGGGAGTATCACCCACCCGTCCGGGCAGCATGGCGGATATACCGCCTGTTGAAGAACCCGCTGCGAGATTTCCATGACGATCAAGAGCAACGGCGCCGACCGTCGAGAAGTAGCTTTGATAATAAGCAAAGAACTGCCCTTTTGACTTTAAGCTTCTTTCAAGTTTCGCCAGGGCAAAATTATCGGGCTTTGGAAGGCGGGGCAGTTTCTCTTTTTTTGCAATGCACTGTGCTCCCTGATTTGTCAGGATGACGTGAGGAGATTCCATCAGCAGCTTTGCCGCTGTGATAGGGTTTCTTATGCCCTCAATGTTTATTACAGATCCCGCCCGTAGAGAAATTCCTTCCATCAGTGATGCGTCGAGACGCCGGACTCCATCTGCCTGCAGGTTTCCGCCGGCGCCCGCGTTAAAAAGGCCCGAGTCCTCGAGAACTTTTATGGAGTCAACAACTGCATCCAGACCTGTCCCGCCGCCTTCAAGCACACGATATCCGATCGAAAGAGAGGCGGTAATTGTTTTCATGACGCTCTTTGAGGGGCTCGTCGTGCCGGCTCCGCCATGAATGATCAGCAGCATGCCTGGATTATACCATTAACCCGCATTGTTCCTGGATTTTTCGTGAGAAGAGCAGATGTCCCGAAAGCTTTCGGGACTCATTCTCGGTCCCGATAGGAATCGTGACCTCCGAGGTATCCCGATAAGAATCGGGATAAAACCGCTCCAATGTTGCCTCTTCTCTTCCTCATCCCGCGTTTGCGAATTTTCCGGATTAAACGTGGATAAAGAAGAAATTCGTCCAGATATGGGAAAACGGCTCGGGCACGACTTTTTGCCTATGGTTCGCCGCATTCAGGAAATACTTGAGATTTTGAGAAGTTTCATATTAAATATTAAGACAATTAGGCCCCCGGTCTAAAATAAAGTCGGAGGAGTTTTCGATGATCGTCGGCAAACCGCTTTTCACCACCGGTCAGATTCAGGCGCGCGTCAAGGAACTCGCACAGATGATTACAAAGGATTACGCGAAAAAAGACTTGCTCGCCGTAGGTATTCTGAAAGGCGCTTACATATTTTTCGCGGATCTGGTGAGGTCGATTGAGGTGCCTCTCATGCTGGACTTCATAATCGCGGCGAGTTATGTCAAGGCGCAGTCGACAGGGGAGGTTAAGATATACTACGACGTGCGAGGAGATATCTCAGAAAAGCATGTCCTGTTGATAGAGGATATCGTCGATACGGGGATAACCTTGAATCATATAAGGGAAAGAGTTCTGGCACGGTCGCCCAAGAGCTTGAAGATATGCGCCTTCCTCGACAAGCGTGAGCGAAGAATCGTTGATGTCCCGCTCGATTATGTAGGCTACGAAATACCCAATGAATTCGTTGTGGGCTACGGACTTGATTATGAGAATCAGTTCAGAAACCTGCCCTATATTTCGATTTTCAAGAAGAAGGCCTGACCATGTACGAACTAATGGTAGAAACGCATTTTTCGTCTGCTCATCAGTTGAGGGGATATAAGGGAGAATGCGAGAAATTGCACGGGCACAACTGGAAGGTGCAGGTCTACGTTCTCGCGGATAAATTAAACGAGCTTGATATCGCAATTGACTTTCATGAATTGAAAAGATTCACCGGGGAGGTCGTGTCGCCGCTCGATCATGGGTTTTTGAATGAAATATTTCCTTTTACAGAGAAGAACCCGTCTTCCGAAAATATTGCGAAATGGATTTATGATTCTCTCAGGAAGAAGTTGACGGGGGACAATATCCAGCTTTCCGCGGTAACCGTCTGGGAATCGGATACCGCCTCTGCCACCTATTTTGAGGAGTGAGCAGGTCTGTTTCCTCCCTCTTTGTTACGAAGACAGGTGATGAATAGACTGGTCGGGCCGGTCCCAGTGGATTCTGTGTAAACATATGTTTTAAAATAGGTAAACGAAAGTTTTAGCGCTGCTCGAAGAGGATGGTGATCAGCGGCCCTTAAAATGACGATTCGAATTGCCATAGGCTGCCACAGCTATCTCCTCGGCGAAGGCTTAAAGAGGCTCTTTAAGCGCGACGAGGCGGTTGAAGTAGTCGGAATTTTTGATGAAGGGATAGACATCCGGGAGATTGTCAAACTCGAACCCGATATCATCCTCGCCGATTTCAAGATATTCCGTTCATTTCCCCAGGAGTTCCTGAGCGAAAACCAGATAAAGATTATCGTTATATCCGACAGGGCGTGGATACGTGAAAACGAAGGCCAGATACCCGAATTGATATTTAGGGGGGTAGCGGGAATTTTGACCCCTGAATCGGATTCCG
>JBFLXP010000374.1:0-3161 GCA_040757315.1 Nitrospirota bacterium | reverse complement strand
AATTCGGAAGAATTAGCGATCAAGTCCTTGTGGGGATAGTCCAGAGTATAGAGGCGGCGGTGGTTTTGCATGACCGAAGGTTGAATGTGGTCTTCGTGAACGAAGCGTTCAAGAAGATCTATGAGATCGGCGAGGAAGATGTTATCGGGAAGACGCCAATGGACTTCCTGCCCGATTCTGAGCAGGGTCAAAAGACCGCTATCCTGTCACGGCTCGAGAATACCTTGAAAACCGGGCGAAAGAGCAGCTATCATGAATTTACCTATTGCTCCCCGTCGGGAAAGTATCGGGATCTCTTAGGTATCTCCATCCCGATATCTGGCAGAAACAAAGAGATCACCTATGTCATGTCAGTCATCCATGATTTGACCAGTCGAAAGGAACTGGAGCGGGAAGCCGTGAAAGCAGCGAAGCTCTCCTCCATTGCCGACATGGCCTACACCATAGCTCACGAGATCAACAACCCTTTGACAGGGATTAAGCTCGGGCTTTCGACCCTGTATGACAGCTTGAAGAAGAAGCATAATATTCAAGTATTAGACAGTGTTATGAAAGACTTGAATCGGATCCAGGACATCGTGAATGGTTTCCTCACAGCGAGGAAGGGCCTTTCTCAGATAGAAAAAGTGGAAATCTCGAAAATCGATGGCATCATCGAAGATGTTCTATTTCATCTGTCAGGGCAGCTCGACCGCCAGAACATCGTAATCCGCAAAGAGCTGTGCAACGGCGACCACTTCATTCTTATCGACAGAAACGGCATTCACAGGGTCCTGCTGAATCTTCTGCTTAACGCCATCCAGGCCATGCCCGGAAAAGGACAAATCATCATATCCACAAACATTACCCACCTTGAACGGAAAGGCGAAGATAAGCAGATTTGTTTGTGCATCTCCCTGTCGGACACCGGAGTTGGCATAAACCCTGAAAACCTGGAGAACATGTTCAAGCCTTTTCACATTTCAAAACCGGGCGGGACCGGGCTTGGCCTTTCCATCTGCAAGGAAATCGTTTCCGCTCACTCCGGAGACATACAGATCGAAAGCCGTTTGGGAAAGGGCACTACGGTCAGAATTTGTCTTCCCCTTGTTTCAGAGGGAATTCATGAAAATGAATCTCGCTAAGACCATATTGATTGTCGATGACGAGGAGAATATCAGGAAATACCTTGGACAGGCATTGTCCAAGGAAGGTTTCTCGGTTGAGAGGGCAAAATACGGTAAGGAAGGTATCAACCTTCTGCTTCAGAAGCACATCGATGTCGTGTTGCTCGACTTGAACCTCCCGGATATGAACGGCATCGAGGTCTTGAAAGAGATCAAGAGATTGGAGTTACCATCCGTCGTCATCATCATAACCGCCTACGGAGACATCGGCAGCGCAGTGGAAGCCATTAAGCTTGGAGCCTATGATTACCTGACAAAGCCTTTCGAGGTTGCAGACATAAAGATCGTCATCAATAAAGCCCTCAAAGTGGTCGGACTCGAAGACAGGATAAGACTCCTGGAGCATCAGGTAGACAGGTACCAGTATGGTGAACTCATAGCCCGCAGCAAGAAGATGTTCGATCTGCTGGAGTTTGCAGAACAGGTCGCCAATACCTCCGCTACAATCATGATTTATGGTGAAACGGGAACGGGTAAGGAACTGATCGCGGCCTTGATTCACAAAAAGAGCGACAGGGCGAGGAAGCTTTTCGTAACGATCGACTGCACCTCCTTGCCCGAAAACCTGCTGGAAAGCGAGCTGTTCGGTCACGAGAGGGGCGCGTTTACGGGAGCGGTAGGGTTGAAAAAAGGGCTTTTCGAAATCGCGCACGAGGGCACCGTTTTCCTGGATGAAATCGGTGAACTGCCCTTGATCCTCCAGGCAAAGATCTTGAGAGTCCTGGAGAACCGGAGCTTCCGGAGAGTCGGAGGAGGAAAGTATATCGAGACTGACGTTCGTATTATTGCCGCGACTAACCGGGATCTCAAGATGCTTGTAGAGAAGGAACGCTTTCGAGACGACCTCTTCTACAGACTCAACGTCGTGCCTATGCACCTTCCGCCGCTAAGAAACAGGAGAGAAGACATATTCCCTTTGATCGAGTATTTCGTGCATACGTACAATAAGAAGATCGGGAGAAACATCAAGAACGTCTCCAATGAAGCGCTCAAGCTCATGATAGAATACGACTGGCCCGGGAACATCCGTGAACTGAAGAATGTGGTCGAACACATGGTGATTACCGCCAGAGGAACTGTCATTTCCGTGGAGAACCTCCCGAACGAGATCAGGTCGAGCGGCAAGGCAAGATATGAAGAATCTAGATTCTTTGTAGAGCATAATCCGGAAACCCTGCCTGATTTCCGGAAAGCAAAAAAGACCGTGATCGAGGAGTTCGAAAGGGGGTACCTGACGGCCTTGCTGACCAAGAACAACTGGAGCATTTCAAAGAGCGCGCGCGAAATAAAGATGCACAGAAGCAGTTTTCAAAGGCTTATGCACAGATACGAACTGAAGAAATAGGGAGTCAGCCTGCTCGGCTCTCCCTTGAGCCTCAGGAATCCCTCCCGCCATGATCTGCGGAGATCCTCAAGTGGCCAGCCATGGACTGTTTTAGGCCACCAACCCACCGTGCCCGTTTCTCAAGACTGTATCAACCACAATGTGGCGCGGCAGAATTGCTGCATGCCTCAAGAATGATGCAGGTCTCTTGCCAAATAATCGTTATCATTTCAAGCCGTTAAGAAGGTTCTTCGGAAATCCCGGATGTTGGCGAAAAATACGCTTAATGTTACGCTATATCAATGCGTTATGCTGATCGGAAAGCCTGGCACCGGTATTGCTCAATTACGACTCTGAGTCGCGCCTCCGGCAATGGCCGAACGGCTCCAAATGGCACGAGAGCAGCTATGGGAGACTTCGGCAAGTCCCTTCAGGAAATCAGTGCAAATGATATACATGAGGTAGGCCCCAAGGCAGCCAGTCTTGGAGAACTTGCACGAGCCGGGTTCAATGTTCCCGCGGGCCACTGTCTTCTGCGCTACTCTTACTCCAGTTTAGAAGATCACAACCAATTGCAGCCTAAAATCAACTCCATTTTGAGTGAAATGAACTACCAGGACTTTGCAAGCGTTGAAAGCAAGACTTCGGACATAAGAAACCTCATCACCTCT
>JBFLXP010000373.1:0-3184 GCA_040757315.1 Nitrospirota bacterium | reverse complement strand
GCGAAGCCCTGCGCCTTGTCCTCGCATGTCTGCGCTCCGTTTGCGCAGACATTTTGGCGGTTCTATTTCTTTATTTATCTGCGCTCTGGCGGCGTCTTCGCCGCCCTGCGCATTGTCTGCGATAACGTATAATCTACCAAGTTGCCTGTTTTGGCAGACTTGTTTAAACTATAGCATATCAAGCTACATGCAGCAAGAAATTTTTTATGGTATAACAATGGCCTGATTTTGACAAGTTTATATAATATGGTAATATGGATAAAAAGGAAAGTTGGTATATTATGGCAAATTCTACTCAGAAGGGGCGAAACGCACTCCCGGAGTTCCAGAAATTCCTGATAGACAAAAAGCTCGTCTCTGAAAACAAAACGATATTTTACGCTTACTGGGTTAGCCGTTTTTTATCTTACGCAAAGAAGCAGGGGACATCGGTGACGGAGTATCAGGAGCCGGTTGTCGCGGCTTTTATGGATGAGCTTCGAGCCGACGAACGCATTAAGGAGTGGCAGCCCCGGCAGGCTGATGATGCCCTGAGGCTTTATTACTTTCATTACCTCGGCAAGTCCAAGCCTGCGGCGAATGTTCCTGCGCTGAAAGATGTTCAGGCGGCGCTTGAGGAGGTGAGCCGCATTATCAGGCTTAAACATTATTCTTACAGCACCGAGCGGACATATCTTCAATGGGTAGAACGTTTTTTTGCCTACGCTGCCGAAACAGGCGGAAAACAGGTAGATGCTGTAACTGCAGAGGATTTCAGGGGCTTTCTTACCCATCTTGCGCTCAAGCAGAAGGTTTCGGCCTCGACACAGAATCAGGCGTTTAATGCTATTTTATTTTTGTTCAGAAATGTGCTTAATAAGGAAGTGGGAGAGCTTGATACCACAGTAAGGGCAAAACGGGGGCAGAAGCTGCCGGTGGTGCTCTCGGTGGACGAAATTAAGCGGCTTTTTGAGCAGATGAGCGGTACAAACCGTCTCATGGCGGAACTTCTGTATGGAGCGGGACTGCGTCTTATGGAGCTTGCCCGGCTGCGGGTGCAGGACATTGATTTCGATATGGACACCATCTTTGTCCGCAGCGGCAAAGGCGATAAAGACCGTTCTACAATGCTTCCGGCGGCGGTAAAGGAGTGCTTAAGGGAGCATCTGAAAAAGGTCAAGGCGCTTCACGAAAAAGACCTTGCCGCCGGACATGGAGCAGTTTTTCTGCCGGATGCCCTTGATCGAAAATATCCAAACGCCGCAAAGGAATGGTCATGGCAATATGTCTTTCCCGCGCCAAATCTTTCCGTTGATCCCCGGAGCGGCATTGTCCGCCGCCACCATCTCAGCGACACAGCGATTCAGGGAGCTATGAAAAACGCCGTGCAAACAGCCGGCATCACAAAACACGCAACAGTCCATACCCTCAGGCACAGCTTTGCAACGCACCTGCTTCAGAACGGGGTTAATATCAGGGAAGTTCAGAGCCTACTTGGTCACAAGCATGTTGAGACTACAATGATATACACCCATGTGCTGCGCGACATGTCAAACGCGCCCAAAAGCCCTCTCGACGCCCTCTACGGACATAATAGGTGAGTGAAGGCTGAATGACTATGCTCGATGACACCATAGCAGCCATATCAACTCCCCTGGGCGAGGGAGGCATTGGAATTGTGCGATTAAGCGGTAAAGACTCCATTCCGATAGTCGAGAAGCTTTTTTTATCTCCTAAAGGGAAAAAAATCGGAGAATCAGAATCCCATAGACTTACCTACGGCTTTATAAAAAACCCTTTCGCCGGGACAACCATTGACGAAGTGCTCGTGTCCGTGATGAAGGCCCCGAACACCTACACAAAGGAAGATATCGTGGAGATAAACTGCCATGGCGGCATCCTTGCCATGCGAAAGGTCCTCGAACTGGCGCTTCAGCACGGAGCAAGGCTGGCAGAACCAGGGGAGTTCACCAAAAGGGCTTTCCTCAACGGCAGGATTGACCTGTCCCAGGCAGAGGCGGTCATTGATCTGATACGGGCGAAAACTGAAGAATCTGGAAAGATCGCGCTTGAGCAGCTTTCCGGAGGGCTTTCCGAAAAGATCACCGGATTGAGGGACAGGCTGCTATCTGTGTGCGCGCATATCGAGGCATACATAGATTTTCCCGAAGACGAGATCGAGCCTGCATCCATGGACAGGATTTTGAATGAAGTTCAGGACATCAAAGAAAGTCTTCTGGCGCTTTCAAAGAGCTTTGAAGAGGGCCGCTTCTTCAGAGAGGGGCTCAGGGTTGCCATAGTAGGAAGACCCAATGTGGGAAAGTCTTCTCTTCTCAATGCACTTCTGAAAAGAGACAGGGCGATTGTGACCGAAATTGCAGGAACGACAAGGGATGTACTTGAGGAATACCTCAACATCAAGGGGCTCCCCACCAGGATTATGGATACCGCAGGGATAAGAGAGACGCACGAGATGGCAGAAAAGGAAGGTGTCATACGAAGCCTCAGAGCCATTGATGACGCAGACGTGGTAATCGGTGTTATGGATGGGACGTGCTCCCTGCATGATGAAGATATGGTGGTGCTGGAAAAAATGAGAGACAAAAAATCCATCGTCGTTGTAAACAAATCAGACCTGTCGACGGTAGAGAGTCTTGAGACACATCTCGGGGTTTATTCTGAAAACCTGCTGAAGATCTCGGCGAAGACGGGAGTTGGCCTGGATATGTTGAAAGAGAAGATCCTTGAGGTATCCATGGTCAGAAGCCGGAAATCAGAAGTCGGGACTACTCTCGATGAAGGCGCAGGAGTTATTGTTACGAATATCAGACACAAGATGGCCATTGATAATGCCGTTAGCGCTCTTAACAATGGAGCATCCGCCTTAACCGCCTCTTTGCCTCTTGAGGTCGTGGCGGTGGAAATGCGCGATGCCCTGGACAGACTGGGTGAGCTCGTCGGTTCGGTCACAACAGAAGACATCCTGAACCGGATTTTCAGCGAGTTCTGTATAGGGAAGTAGTCTGCCATAGAGCGGGCTACCCCGCTGATATGTCATCTTCATTTTCTAAAGCATAACACTTGTACGGCTTTCAGAAAGCAGCTCGAGATTGGATAAAGGACTGACCGACAGTTTCCGCAAGAGTTTTTAGACTTTTTTTAAGGCGATCACCGCATTCACCCCTCCGAAGCCGAAGGAATTTGA
>JBFLXP010000372.1:0-3197 GCA_040757315.1 Nitrospirota bacterium | reverse complement strand
TGCCGTTGCCAGAAATTTCAAGGGATGCATCTCCCGGGGAAGGCATCTCATACCGCCGGTGACATTTCAGGGAGGGGTTGCGGCCAACAAGGGAATGGTCAGGGCCTTCCGCGAAGTCTTCGGTCTCGACGATCTGCTTATACCGGAAGATTTTGCGCTGATGGGAGCGGCCGGCGCTGCGTTGAAAGACCGGCGAGATGGGATTATGAACAACTTTGATATATCAAGGCTTGAAGATTTCATCAAAACTTATAAACCTCTTGAAAAGGGATATGAGCCCCTTGCAGAGGGGTTAGAAGCCAATAGTAACCGGTCATTTGGTAAAGGTAACGACCGGTGTCCGGTGACGGATGACTTGCATAGTAATCATGAATACCATGAATTCAATACTAACCGCATAAATGCATATCTCGGCATCGATGTCGGCTCAATCAGCACGAACCTTGCTGTTATTAATGAAGAGGGGAAGCTGCTCGCAAAAAGATATCTCATGACGGCGGGCAGACCGATCGAAGCTGTCAAGCAGGGTCTCGCAGAAATCGGCGAAGAGATCGGAGACCGGGTTGAGATCTTGAGTGTCGGCACAACCGGCTCGGGCAGATATATGATCGCCGATTTTGTGGGCGCAGATATCGTGAAGAACGAAATTACAGCTCAGGCTACTGCGGCAGCGTTCATAGACACGCGCGTCGACACAATATTCGAGATCGGCGGCCAGGATTCGAAATTCATTTCTCTTCAGAACGGGATCATCGTCGATTTCGAGATGAACAAGGCATGCGCCGCGGGGACCGGCTCGTTTCTTGAAGAGCAGGCTGAAAAACTCAACATATCAATTAAAGGCGAATTCGAACAGCGCGCTCTCTCTGCCAGGAACCCTTGCAGGCTCGGGGAGCGGTGCACCGTCTTCATGGAGAATTCGCTCATGGCGAATCTGCAAAAAGGCGCAGACAAGGATGATCTGCTCGCGGGGCTTGCATATTCGATTGTCCAGAACTACATAAACCGGGTCGTCGCAGGGAAGAAAATAGGGGACAACATATTCTTTCAGGGCGGAGTGGCCTTTAACAGGTCGGTTGTTTCCGCTTTCGAAAAATACCTCGGCAAGAAGATCAGCGTGCCCCCCCATCATGACGTGACCGGCGCCATCGGCATGGCTCTCATTGCTATGAGGGAGATGAAAACGAAGACGGGTTTCAAAGGGTTTGGTCTTTCGAGAAGACCTTATGCCGTCTCATCCTTCGAATGCAAAGGCTGCCCGAATGTCTGCGAGATAAACAGGGTTAAGATAGAAGGCGAGAAAGGTTTCCTTTTCTACGGGGGGAGATGCGAAAAATATGATGTGAGGAAGAAGAAGAATGCGGGCATTCCCGACCACTTTGCATTCAGGGAGGAAGCGCTCTGGAGAGAACACATCAAGAGGAACGAATCGGGAGAAGATAAGACCATCGAAAGATCCGAATCGCGGAAATCACAGCCTGCGATTACAATAGGCGTTCCCTACGTCTTCTTCTTTCACGACTTCCTTCCGTTCTGGACGACCCTGCTGCATGAGCTTGGTTTCGCAGTCGAGGTCTCTCCCCGGACGAACAGACAGGTTGTCAATCTCGGCCTGGAAAGGGTGCTTGCGGAAGCCTGCTTCCCCGTGAAAGTTGCTCACGGGCATATCAAGTACCTGCTCGACCGGAAAGTCGACGCGCTTTTTCTTCCGAGCTTCATCAATCTCAACACAGCCGCGGACGGCTTTGTCAGAGGACTGGGATGCCCCCATACCCAGACGATCCCCTACGTGTCGAAGGTGGCCTTTCAGGGAACAAAAGTCCTCTCACCGGTCATCGACCTGAGGCGCGGGAAAGGCTACTTTCTGAAAGAGATCTCGAAAGCTTTCAAGCCCTATGGAATAAGGAAGTCGGAGATATCGGCTGCGATCTCCGCCGCTCAGGAAGCGCAGGACAGGTACAAAGCAGACCTCAGGGCAAGAGGTGCCGGGATCATGAAAAATCTGCAGGGAATCAACCTCGTCATCGTCGGCAGAGCGTACAATGCTTTTGACAGCGGGGTCAACCTCGAGATCCCCAAGAAATTGGCGGATCTCGGAGTGCCTTCCATACCGTTCGATCTCCTGCCTCTGGAAGACTGCCGGATTGAAGACGACTGGCCGAACATGTATTGGCGGTCAGGCCAGAGAATATTGAAAGCGGCGCGGATAATCAGGTATAACCCGAATCTTTACGCACTGTTTGCAGGAAACTTTCTCTGCGGTCCGGACTCGTTTATTCTGAAATATTTCAGGAAGGAGATGGGCGAGAAACCATTTCTCCATATAGAAATAGATGAGCACAGCGCAGACGCCGGGGCAATAACAAGATGTGAGGCTTTTCTCGACAGCATCGCTCACAGGAAAAAGGAGGCCGGGAAACAGAAACCGGAAGAAAGGGTTCTTCATCGACCGTCAGCCGCAGATCATACTTCGGCATATGCATCTTCCGCCAGGCGCACGATCTATATCCCCCACATGTCTGATCATGCTTTTGCCATTGCAGCAGCGTTTCACTATTGCGGCATTGATGCCGAAGTCCTGCCCGAGTCGGAAAAGCAGACTGCGGACATAGGCAAGAAATTCGTCTCCGGCAAAGAATGCTATCCCTGTACCGTTACGACCGGCGACATGGTTAAGAAGGTCCTGGACCCCGGGTTCGACCCTGAAAGAAGCGCTTTCTTTATGCCGTCGGGCACAGGACCATGCCGGTTCGGGCAGTATAATGTTTTCCACCGCTCGGTCCTCGATGTGCTCGGATACACAGGAGTGCCGATTTTTTCTCCGAACCAGGACACGACTTTCTATCGAGACCTTGGAATTGTGGGTAAGGATTTTACCATGCGTGCCTGGAAGGGCATTATCGCATTCGAGCTCTTGAACAAGTCTCTGCATGAAACGAGACCCTATGAACTTGAGAGAGGCTCATCGGATTCGATGTACGCCCGGCACGTGAAGGGGCTATATTCGGCTCTGAGAAGCAACGGCGTCGGTATCGAAGATATTCTCTGTAACGTGAGGAAGGATTTTGAGCGTCTGCCCGTATCCCGCGAGAGAAAACCCGTTATTGGTGTTATTGGCGAGATATTTGTGAGATCCCACAGATTTTCGAATGAGGACCTCGTCAGGAAGATAGAGGACCTCGGCGGAGAGGTCTGGC
>JBFLXP010000371.1:0-3244 GCA_040757315.1 Nitrospirota bacterium | reverse complement strand
CATTCTGAATTTCTTGAGAGCTTTCTTACGAGCCGCAAGCGCTTTCTTCTTTCTTTTAACGCTCGGCTTTTCGTAATGCTCTCTCTTCTTTACCTCTGAGAGTACGCCTTCTTTTTCGCACTGTTTTTTGAATTTCTTAAGAGCATTCTCGAAAGATTCACTCTCCCGTACCCGCACATAGGGCATCCATATACCCCTCCTCCCTGTTTAGAAATTGAAACTTATTTTAACAGTTCAAGATTTCACCTGTCAATGTAAGTTCTTGCAAAATTTGACTTATTGTGATACATTTTTCTTTGCTTATGAATAGAACAACTTATGTCAAACCGCCCCAGATAATGGGGTCCGGCGCCAAAATCCTGAAGATTTCCAGGGAAATTAAGAAAATCGCTCCACAGGACAGGCCGGTCCTCATCTCCGGCGAGAGGGGAACTTATAAAGAGCTTCTCGCAAAGACCATCCATTGGAGCAGTCCCCGTAGTGACGGCCCATTCATAATCGTGAATATGGCTGATATCCCGGGGGAACTGGCGGAGGCCGATATCTTCGGTTTGGACAAGAGGGCGGCTTCGGGTTCACGGCGAACTTCGAAGATGGAAGAAGCACATGGCGGAACACTGCTTGTCGATGAGATAGCGGACGCCGATATGACGCTTCAAAAAAGGCTTCGCGATTTCTTGCTCGGCAGGGCGGGATCCGGCCCCGGCAATGGGCCTGTGCAAGCCGGCGACGTGAGAGTGATAGTGACAACTACGAAAGATCTCAAGGCAGAAATGGAAAAGGGAAGTTTCGACAGGGGACTTTACGAAATCTTCTGCGATTGCCACATAAAGACGCCTCCCCTCAGGGAAAGGAGAGAGGATATTCTCCCTCTGGCGCAGAATTTATTGAACGATGCGATAAAGAAGTTCGAGACGGGACCGAAAAATTTTTCGAGAGACGCAAGAGGCTTCTTGCTGAAATATGAATGGCCCGGCAACATCCGCGAACTCGAAGACATCGTGAAAAGGGCGGCTATTCTGTCGCAAGGTCCGGTGATCCGCAAGCGGGACTTCCTCAGAGATGATATCGGATCTTACTCAATCCAGGAATTTCTCCAGGAGAAGCTGAAACGTTATCTGAATGAAATGGCAAAGCTTGGAAACTGCAATTTGCACGCGACGGTAATGTCCGAGGTGGAAAAATCGCTTATCAACATCGTCATGCAGGAAACCGGGGGAAATCAACTCAAGGCTGCCAAGACCCTCGGAATCAACAGAAACACTCTGCGGTCGAAGATAAAGGAATATAAAATCCGCATCTGATTTTATCAAGCCGTCTTTTCCACAGGATGAAGGGCAGACATGCTGAAAAACCTTTTAGACGCGACAAGATTGATCTTGATTCACCTGACGGCGCTTTGAACCGCATGAATATTTCAGATAAGGTCATGCCGGCCAGCGTGAATCGTGCGCTAAGGAGTCGCCCCAAAGTCTTTTTCATCACATCTGCCCTTCAAATTCAGATGTGGATGTGTGAGTCAGGAGGATAGGCCCATGAAATTTACTCTTGAACACACTGACGGGCAGGCGCGCGCCTGTCTCATCGAGACGGCGAGGGGAAAGATCCATACGCCCTCGTTTATGCCCGTCGGCACCGTCGGGACCGTGAAGGCGATGTCCCCCGATGAGCTGAAGGAGATCGGAGCGGAAATAATCCTCTGCAACACCTATCACCTCTACCTCCGTCCGGGGCATGAGGTGATCAGAACGCTCGGCGGTGTCCACAGATTCATGAACTGGGATCGTCCGATTCTCACGGACAGCGGCGGTTTTCAGGTATACAGTCTTTCTGCGTTGAGGAAAATAGAAGACGACGGCGTTCATTTTAAATCGCACCTCGACGGCTCGATGCACTTCCTTGGACCGAAGGAAGCGATGAAAATTCAACAGGCGCTCGGTTCCGATATCACAATGGTTCTGGATGACTGCACCCCTTATCCCACCTCGTATGAATACGCATTCGAGTCTTTATACAGGACAATAAAATGGGCTGAACAGTGCAAAGACCTGCAGAGGGAAGGACAGGCGTTGTTCGGGATTGTGCAGGGGGGCCTGTACGAGGACCTGAGAAAAAAAAGCGCGGAGGAATTGATCGATATAGGTTTCGACGGATATGCGGCAGGCGGTCTGAGCGTTGGAGAACCCAAGGAGGACATGCGCAGATTGATCTCATTCACTGCCCCGCTCCTTCCCGCTGACAAACCGAGATATCTCATGGGGATCGGCGAACTCGGAGACGTGCTGGCAGGCGTCGAAGCGGGATTCGATATGTTCGACTGCGTGATGCCGACGAGAAACGCCCGGAACGGAACTCTCTTCACAAGCCGGGGGAAGATCAGCATAAAACGGGAAGAGTTCAAGGCTGATCCCGGCCCTCTTGATCCCGAATGTGACTGCTACGCCTGCACAAATTTTTCGCTGGGATATCTGCGGCACCTTTTCCTCTCGAAAGAGATACTAGCGATGAGACTCAATACGGTCCACAATCTTTTTTTCTATTTGAATTTCTTCCGCGATATGAGAAAATCAATAGAGGAAAAAGCGTTTCATAAGTTTAAGGCGAAATGGGAACCGA
The DNA here is from genome assembly GCA_040757315.1 of Nitrospirota bacterium. Classification (GTDB taxonomy): domain Bacteria; phylum Nitrospirota; class Thermodesulfovibrionia; order Thermodesulfovibrionales; family SM23-35; genus JAKLQR01. Next base: position 628 of record JBFLXP010000371.1, on the reverse strand, counting down.
TCTTTCGGTAGAGATTGACTATACCGGCGAAGTACGCAAGGTACTCCTTATTACGCTTGTCCTGAACTCCGCCGTTGCTCTCGCAAAGGCACTCTACGGATATTTCACAAATTCCATCGCCATGGCGTCCGACGGCTTGCATTCTTTCTTCGACGGGATGTCGAACGTCGTCGGGTTGATCGGCATCTGGATAGCGGCCCATCCGCCCGACGAAGATCATCCTTACGGCCATAAGAAATTTGAAACCATGGCCACGATCATCATAGCCCTCATGATCTTTCTGACCTGCCTCCAGATATTGCGAAAGGTATATCTGTCTCTGTTCGAGGACCATAAAACAATCGTAACGGAAATTAGCTTCGCCATCATGCTGATGACCATGGGAGTCAATTTTTTTGTCATGCTCTACGAGTCGGGGAAGGGGAAGAAGCTCGGAAGCGAATTCCTCGTGGCCGACGCCATGCACACGAAGAGCGACATCTTCGTATCGCTTGCAGTAGTGCTCAGTCTCATTTTCACGAGGATGGGATACTTTTATGCCGACACGGTTGTAGGGGTTGTCATCACTTTCTTCATCGCCCGGATCGGATTTGCGATAGTCAAGTCGGCGTCGACCGTGCTCGTGGAC
>JBFLXP010000370.1:0-3246 GCA_040757315.1 Nitrospirota bacterium | reverse complement strand
AATCGGCGGACTCGCAACAAGAATCGGGATAAAACCGCTCCCTGCTATATCTGCCCTCTCCGACAAGAAATCTGAATCAATTAATCAGCTTTGTCCGGGAGGTCCTGTCTGATGGATCAGGAAAAGATACTTGTTATTGACGACGAGGAATTCATTCTCCAACTCGCCAGGGACATCCTCAAGAAAAGCGACTACGTCGTCGAAACGGCGTCGTCCGGAAGGGAAGGCATCGGCCTGCTCGACGCAGGACGATTCGACCTCATCCTGACGGACATCAAAATGCCGGATATGAACGGTCTGGACGTTATCAGGCATGTCCGGTCCGGTGACAGGGAAATACCGATTATCGTTATCACGGGATATGGCACTCTTGATATCGCCATCGACGCTCTCCGGCTGGGAGCGCAGGGATTTTTGCTGAAACCGTTTACCCCCGGCGATCTGAGGAACGCTGTGTCCGAGGCCCTCGAGAAGACGCGGCTTTTGAGCGAGAACATCAGGATGCGCGCGCTTATGCCGCTCTTTGAGGTAAGTAAAGAGATAATCGGCGAGGTCGATCCGAAACGTCTGCTGAAATCGATTGCCGAGATAGCTATGAAAGAGGCTCTTGCCGACAAGGTCTGCGTTGCGCTGGTCGAAGAGGAGACGGGCAGACTGAGAATTAAAGAGTGCCACGGACTCTCGCAAAGGAGCGTCGAAGCTTTTCAGGAGCACGTCCACGACGAAATCGTGACTATGCTTTTCAATCAAAAGAAGCCTTTTCTCTTCACTTCCGAGACCGTTCTATTGGGCGTGATGGAAAAGATCAGACGCACGGACGGGATATCATCGGGCATTTGCATACCCCTCACGATCCGAAGGGCCGTAATCGGCCTTCTTTGTATTATGAGGGCAAACAATAGATTGCCGTTCACACTTTCGGATGTGGAATTCATTTCAGTGCTGGGCGGTCAGGCTGCTGCGGCGATCGAAAATGCCAGACTTTATGAAAAACTTCAGCAGTCCTATCTCTCCACGATCATTGCCCTCTCCGCGGTTGTCGAGGCGAGAGATCTGTATACGGACAAACACATGAAAGACATTTCCGAGTATTCCGTGGAAATCGCCAAGAAACTCGGGCTTTCCGAAACAGAGATCGAAGATATCCGAAAAGGCGCACTCCTCCATGATCTCGGCAAAGTCTCCGTCCCCGATAGCATCCTGATGAAAACGAGCAGACTGTCGGACGAAGAAATGAATATCATTAAGAGACATCCCGAAAGCGGCGCGAAAATGATCGAACCGGTGGGACCGCTCAGAAGGGCAAGGGATATCATCAGACACCATCAGGAGTGTTTTGACGGTTCGGGATATCCTGACGGACTGCGTGGGACGGAGATTCCTCTGGGCGCCAGAATCGTAGCGATTGCAGATGCTTTTGGAGCCATGATAACGGACCGGCCGTACCGTAAGGCGCTCGCTGTGGAGGATGCGGTCAGAGAATTACGGAGATATTCGGGTACGCAGTTCGATCCGGCCATCGTGGATATTTTCATTTCTCTGCTGCGGGAAAAAGGTATCCCTGAATCGACGGAAGGGATGTAAAGCAGCATATATGGAGGTCACTCTCGATAGTATTCGCGACATCCGATTGTACCAGTCAAGAACGGGGTACCGGTTTTCAGTCGATGCTTTACTCCTTTCCGACTTCGTAGATCTCAAAGTGGTGGGAACGATAGCCGACCTCGGCGCGGGATCCGGCATTGTGGGAATACTCCTTGCAAAGAGATATCCCGGCGCGACTGTTACCCTCTTCGAAATACAGAAAGGGCCGGCTGCACTTGCGGAGCGGAACGTTATTCTTAACGGCCTCCTCGGCAGAGTGAGAGTTGTCCGGGCCGACATTACCGAGCTGTCCTGTCTGAATTCCTCCGGCAAACGGTATGATCTTGTTGTAACCAACCCGCCCTTCAGGAAATGGAGAAGCGGACGGATCAATCTCGATGAAGAGCGGGCAATTGCGCGTCACGAAATCAAACTCAGTCTGCCGGATCTCGTTAACACCGTATCTTATCTTCTGAAACCGAAAGGCCGTTTCTGCGTCATCTATCATCCCAACAGACTTGTAGAACTGATGGATTCGCTCCGGGAGAAAGGGCTTGAGCCGAAACGGCTGCGCTTTGTCCATTCAAACATGGCGTCGGAAGCGAAAATGGTCTTGCTTGAGGCGGTCAGGGGAGGAAAGGCGGGACTGGAGGTCGAAAGACCGTTTTGTATTTATGCCGAAGATGGGCGGTACAGCGAAGAGATGGAGACAATATATAATCAATGAATCACGGGGCGGGTTCTGTGGATATCCTGAATGATTTTCTGGCCTACCTGTCGGCCGAGAAAGGACTGTCGCGGAATACTGTCGAATCTTACCGTCTCGACCTGCGGAAATTCGGAGCTTTCCTTTCTTCTGAGGATAAAGATCTTTCTTCCTTCTTGAAAAAAGACATTGTCGATTTCATGGAGCGGCTTGCAGAAGAAGGCTATTCCGCAGCGAGCGTCTGTAGATTTGTTTCGTCGGCGAGGGGGCTGTGCAGATATCTCCTTGCCGAGAAACTGAGAGACGAGGATCCCACCGAGAACATTCGGTCGCCAAAAAAATGGGAGCGCCTTCCGAAATCACTCAGCTTGGCCGAAGTGAAGTCATTGCTTGGAGAGATTTCGTCCGGGGCATCCGAACCGACAGTCGTGCGTGACGCTGTGATGGTTGAACTCTTGTATTCTTCAGGACTCCGGGTCAGTGAACTTGTGTCTCTCAAACTTGACGATGTCAACTTCGGCGCAGGCTTTCTTCGGGTGCTGGGTAAGGGCTCGAAGGAAAGGATTGTGCCGGTTTCTGTGGGGACGATAGAGAACATAAAGAAGTATATAGCCGATCAAAGGGCAGCGATCCTCAAGCGGAAATCGTCGCCCTATCTTTTTGTCACCGGTAGAGGAAGACCTATGACGAGACAGCGTTTCTGGCAGACCATTGGAAGGCTGGGCAGAAAGATCGGTTTGAAACTGTCGCCGCACATAATGAGACATTCCTTCGCCACGCATCTGCTCGAAGGCGGCGCTGATCTGCGCTCCGTGCAGAAGATGCTCGGCCACTCCGACATATCCACGACACAGATCTACACGAAAGTCACAGCCGACAGGCTGAAAAAAGTATATTCAAAGCACCATCCGCGGGCATAAAACAGGTTGCGCTGTTCCGCCTGTTCTTACAGTTGA
>JBFLXP010000369.1:0-3249 GCA_040757315.1 Nitrospirota bacterium | reverse complement strand
TCAACAGGGGGTTGCCATTGTCTTATTCATCAAGAAAGAGAAGCGCGGGAAAGGGTGCCGGGTCTTTTATCAGGATGTGTACGGTTTTAGAGAGAATAAATACGGCTATCTGGGTAAGAATGGCATTCATACTACAAAATGGAAAAAATTGAGACCATCTGAGCCGTATTACTTTTTTGTAGAGAAAGACTTTTCCCTCCGGGAAAACTATGACAAATTTATATTCGTTCCTGAGATATTCAATGAATATTCTTTTGGTGTAACGACCCACAGAGACCATTTTGTTGTGGGTTTCACTGAAGAAGAAATAAAACAGCGGATGCGGACTTTTTTAAGTGACTTACCTGATGACCTGGTTATGCAAGCTCTGGAATTGAAACAGACAACAGATTTTGAGATTAAGAGTGCGCGAGAGGCTGTCAAGAAAATAAACTGGAAGGATTATATTAGACCTTACTCCTATCGTCCTTTTGATAGCAGAGTCATCTGCTATCTACCTAACCTTATTGACAGAGACAGGCTTGAAATAATGAAGCACATTTTAGAGAGGGACAATCTTGCATTGTCGTTAACACGAAGGCTTAGAGATCCTGAATGGAAACATATTTTTGCATCTCAGTTTATTACAGATAAAACCCTTATTTCATCAAGAGATAACTGTTACTTTTTTCCTCTTTATCTTTATCAAAAAACACAGAACACAAAAAAAGGCTCCTTGAAAGGGCTTATGATGCTTTTTGAGCCGGAGGCAGATTATTTACTAAGAAAAACCAATTTCACACCTGCATTTGTTGATTTCATATCAAAGCGATTCAAGAAATCCCCGTCTCCTGAAGATATTTTTTATTACATCTATGCAGTCCTCTATTCCGAGACATACAGGACATAATATAGTGAGTTCCTGAAGATAGACTTTCCGAGAGTACCCTTTACAAAAGACTATAAGCTGTTCAGGAAAATGTCCGAATATGGGAACAGGCTTGTTGACTTGCACTTGCTTAAATCTCCTGAACTTGATTCACCGATTGCGAGATTTCAAGGGAAAGGGGATAACAGAGTTGAGAAGCCGAAATACGATGATAAACCGGGGCTGGTTTACATCAACAAGACACAATACTTCGAAGGGATTCCCCCTGATGTCTGGACTTATCAAATCGGTGGCTATCAAGTCTGCGATAAGTGGCTAAAGGACAGAAAGGAACGCATCCTGTCCCTTGACGATATTCAGACTTATTGCAAGCTTGCCACTGCAATGCAGAAGACCATTGAAATACAGAAAAATATTGACGGCTTTTATAAAGAAATAGAAAATACTACGTTAGGATAACCCTCTCTGCCAATAATAGTGAGACAGTGACCCTGAATAGTTTAATGTAGAGGGCGAGGAAGGAACAAGGGTCATGGACTCAATGGTAGAAGAACAGGTGGTGCCGGAGGTGGAAGTGACAGGAAAGGCAGAGCGGCGTCGTTTCAGCGCGGAGTACAAGAGAAAAATACTGAAGGCTGCAGAAGCATGTCGTCTTCCAGGACAATTGGGGGAATTATTGCGCAAGGAAGGGTTGTATTCCTCCAATCTTACGGCATGGCGGGCAGCACGTGAGCGGGGAGAGATCTCCGGGCTGACTCCCAAGAAGCGCGGCCCGAAGGCAGCGGTGAAGGACGCCCGTGATAAGCGGATTGCTGAGCTTGAAAGGGAGAACCAAAAGTGGAAGGCCCGTGCCGAGCGGGCTGAAGCGCTGGTGGATCTCCAAAAAAAAGTCTCGGAGCTCCTTGGGATCACCCTGCCGGAGTCGGAAGGGCAGAAGTGATGCGTACGATTACCGAAATGGGTCCACGGCTGGGTGTGGCTCCTACGTGTGCCGCCATGGGGCTCCCTCGATCCACCTACTATCGGCACCAACGACCTCAGCCGAAACGGGTTTCTCGGCCAACCCCGGTCAGGGCGCTTTCCCTGGTTGAGCGGCAGGAGGTGCTGACTGTGCTTCATGATCCTCAGTTTGTAGACGAGGCTCCCGGTCACGTTTATGCTGCCCTCCTTGACCAGGGGCGGTATCTGTGTTCGGAGCGCACCATGTACCGCATACTCGCGGAGAATGCCGAAGTGCGGGAACGGCGCAATCAGCTGCGGCATCCGGTCTACCGCAAACCCGAGTTGTTGGCCACGGGACCCAATCAGGTCTGGTCCTGGGACATCACCAAGCTGCTGGGTCCGGTGAAATGGACCTATTACTATCTCTACGTCATCCTCGACATCTTCAGCCGATATGTCCCTGGGTGGATGCTGGCGCGGGTGGAAGGCGCCGCTTTGGCCAAGCAGCTCATTGAAGAAACCTGTATCCGGCAGGGGATCTCTCACGATCAGCTTATCATACACTCTGACCGGGGGCCGTCGATGACCAGCAAGACCGTGGCCCTGCTGTTGTCTGACCTGGGGGTTACGAAATCTCTCAGCCGTCCCCATGTCTCCAATGATAATCCCTATTCGGAGGCCCAGTTCAAGACGCTGAAGTACCGGCCCGGCTTTCCTCAGCGCTTCGGTTCCGAGCAGGATGGCAGGGCTCATTGCCGGGCCTTCTTTGCCTGGTACAACACTGAGCACCGGCATTCGGGAATCGGCATGATGACCCCTGAATCGGTTCATTACGGGCATGCGCCTCATATCCGTGAAGCAAGGCAGCAGACACTGGACACAGCCTATGCCCTCCATCCGGAGAGGTTTGTGAAACGCCCGCCGTCACCGCCGCAATTGCCCGAAATGGCGTGGATCAACCCTCCCACGGAGAATTCGGCTCTCCAGAATGTCCCAGAATCGCTTTTCGTGACGGAAAACGACCTGCAGTATACCCCCTCGGCGGCTGATTTGATGCTCAACACTGCGGGTCTTTCAAGAAAGGTTGCACACTAAATGGTTAATGTCACTGTCTCAAAATCGTTGACAGGTTCCGTAACGATCAATGCGGAAAAACATTGAGCGGGTGATTGCTAAGGTGTGGGGAGATTGAGAATAAGCTATGTCTATTAAGAAACAAGATAAAGTTAAGAATCTGACAATTGTAATATTCCCATATTTATTTCTTACAAAGGAATTCACTATTGACGGAATCACTATTAAACCCTCTTTTAAAAATATTGTCGAAAAAGAAGAACCTGAAATAAGAAATCAATTATTAAGAATAGCAACCTTCTTCAGGTACGACTATGACAAACAAATCAATTCTTGGTGCTTCCATATAGCATATTTAAGAAACA
>JBFLXP010000368.1:0-3249 GCA_040757315.1 Nitrospirota bacterium | reverse complement strand
GCGCCGCCATAATCGTGGGCGTGTGGTTTGCATTCAGAAACTATACCAGGTCCGAGGCGGGCAGATATCAGTGGGACAAACTGAAACTTAAGATGCTCGGCGATATCGTCAGAAAACTTGAGACAGCGCGGTTTTGCAGAACTCTCGGCACTTTGCTGAAAAGCGGCGTTCCCCTTCTCCAGGCGCTGCAGAATGCAAAAGACGTCATCGGCAACCAGGTCATTGCATCTACCATAGATTCCGTGGCGTCGGGCGCGAAAGAGGGTAAGGGTATCGCGGTCCCGCTCTCACAAACGAATGTCTTCCCCCAGCTTGCTCTGTCCATGATCAAAGTCGGCGAGGAGACGGGACAGCTCGATGCCATGCTCGAAAAAGTCGCGCAGACCTATGAGAAGAGCCTGAATACGGCGATCAAGAGATTTGTTACCCTTCTTGAGCCGGTTATGATCCTGATAATGGGGCTTGTCATCGCCTTCATCGTCATTTCCATGCTGATGGCGATATTCAGCATCACGGATCTGCCGTTCTGATTCGGGATCGACATGAGCCCTTAGCACACAATGGAACATGAAAACAAACTTCGTCTGTCATTCCCGCTTGTCGGGAATCTTTCTTCTCTCTTTTGAGGAGAGATGCCGGACATCCGTCAGACTCACCGACGGGCGGCATGACAAGGCGAGGGCGCACGTTTTCTTTATTGCCGGGGTTAGAAGTTCGCAAGCTCTGATGCATCATTCGGGTTACAATAGACATATGAGAAATGATACAGGTTTTACACTTCTCGAACTCATTGTCGTCATATTCCTAATAACCCTCATGATAGGCATCTCAGCAGTCCTTTTTACTAATCTGCTGCCGTCCCAGAAATTTCATGCGACAGTGAGGGATATATCGGCCACCATCAGACAAGCGCGGTCTCTGGCGCAGATCCACGGAGAGCAGCAGACCGTAGTCGTCGATCTCGATGCGCGGCAGTACGGGATCGAAGGCCGTGGATCCAGGAACATTCCCGACGATGTATATATGAAGATTGAAGACCCCGTGGCCGGAGAAATAGTCGAAGGGAAGTATCGGATGATCTTCCATGCTGCGGGTGGGATCGAAGGCGGAATGATAGTCTTGTGGAACTCAAAAAGAACAGTGCGCATACAGCCGGACCCGATAGTCGGCACGGTAGTCTTAAAGTGAGAGATATGGCAGGCGTGTGTGCGGGAAAAGCTTTCGTGCAGCACCTTTGTGGGCGGTTTGCTCTCCTGATAGCCTGCATATCTTCATTAATCACACCTGGCTTCTCAATGCCGCAGATTCTGCTTTCGAAAGATTTCCCTGTACATGCGCCTGCCGTAAACTCTTTTTTTCGAAGTCGATCCTCAGTAAATTCTGCAGGGGGCTTCACTCTTCTTGAGGTCCTGATGGCGGTTGCAATACTTGGCATTGCCATCACGGTCGTCCTCCAGCTCTTTTCGGCTAATCTGCGAGCGATTTCCGTATCCGGCGATTATGTCTCCGCCTCAACATCAGCGGAAGCAAAAATGAGAGAACTCCTGAGCGAAGAGGAGCTTGAGGAACAGTCATCCAGCGAAGTCACCACCGATGGATACAGAATCGACACTTCCATCACGGAAACGCTGAAGGAGAGGACTGAGACCCTTGAGGTCAGGCTGCTCGAGGTCGCTGTAACCGTGCGTTGGCTCAGAGGCGGCAAGGAGCGCTCGTTCACGTTGAGAAGCCTGAAGGTAGTGGAAAGGGTGATTTAGGTGTTGCATAGACGCTCATTGTCTCAGGCGGGATTCACGCTGCTCGAACTGACCATCTCGATCACCCTGCTTGCAGTCGTCGTCGTGATCGTCGTCGGCGCCATGCGGATCGGCATGCGTTCGGTGGAATCGGGAGAAAGAAAGATAGAATCCCTGGAGCGGCTCAGATCGTCCATGAGTATCCTGGATGCCCAGATTCAGTCCCACATCCCCTTGACCTACGTTCAGGAGGGAGAAGGCACTTCGCAATTCTATTTCAAAGGCGAGAGAGAATCCCTTCAGTTTGCGACTAACTACTCCGTGTGGGGCGGCCAAAGGGGTTTCGTACTGGCATCGTACTCCGTCCTGACCGACGACAGGGGCAGACGCATTCTTTCTGTTTCGGAGAACATTATCAATATGGAAGGGAAAAGAGAAACGAAGCTCTTTGACAGCTTCGATCAAATCTATTTCGAATATCTTTATAGGGATCCCATGCAGGAAGAGGGCCAGTGGGTCGACCGGTGGACGGAGACAAGCCTCCTTCCGGAGAAAATCAGGGTACATTTCGTTCAGGGTGTGCAAGATGCGTCCCTGGTTATTCCCCTCAGAGTGCGGGGGGCTCTGGACGAGTCCGGTTTCTTTGTCGAAGAAGAGGAAGAGTGACGGAGGCGCGACGGACAAATTGTAGGGGCAACCCTGCGCGGGATGGACATTCCGGGTCCGAAAAAGGGATAGCCCTGCTTATCGTGCTCTGGGTGCTGACGATCCTGATGGTCATCGTCTTCTCCTTTTCTTTTGCTGCAAGGACGGAAACGCTCTCCACGATGTCCTACAAGAGCGGAGTGGAGAAAAAATTTCTCGCCGAGGCTGCAATCGAGAGGGGAATTATGGAGTTTTTTTATCGTAGCGTCTACAAAGCTCAGACCGTCGAGATGGAAGGCAGAGAGGTCTGGAAGACGGATGGTGCGGCTCATACAGTGCAGTTAGGCCAAGGGTATTACACCGTGAGAATCACTGATGAAGCAGGCAAGGTGGACATCAATACGGCATCTGAGGTAGTATTAAAAAATCTTTTCATTAATGCGGGGATAGGCGAAGAGGATGCCGATATCATCGTGGATTCGATTATGGACTGGAAAGACCCTGACGACCTCCACAGGCTGCACGGCGCCGAAAGCGATTACTATCGGTCTCTGCCGAATCCCTATGACGCCAAGAATGCCGAGTTCACCACTGTCGAAGAACTCATGATGGTGAAAGGAATCACGCCGCAGCTCCTTTTCGGGAGCAGCGGGAAAAAAGGGCTTATCGAGTTTCTGACCGTCCATGCGAAAAAAGCCCGGATCAACGTGAAATCGGCGCCGAAGGAAGTATTGCTTGCAGTCCCGGGCATGACGCCCGAAGCTGCCGACGCTATCATAGAATTGAGAAGTACCAAAGAACTGACTCTGCCCGACGTTATCGGCATTCTTGGCAGCAATGCCGCAGATGCCTCGCGGTATATAGAGGC
>JBFLXP010000367.1:0-3258 GCA_040757315.1 Nitrospirota bacterium | reverse complement strand
TATAGTCCGCACGCTATTTCGGCGCAACGGCTCGTTTTTCGAGAATTGCGTCAAACCTCGTCATAACGGGAGCCGGAACAGGTCGCATTGACATTGAACAGTTAACCTCCTAAGAGTATAGATTTGGTATTGAACAAGTTAACTAACATAATAATATCGAATAGATTTGTCAACATAATCCTTTGTTCAAGTAAGCCGCAGGCTATTCGCCTACGCCTATATAATAGGGTATTGCTTCGAAGGGGGTGTTCGGGAGGGGGAGAAAATCGGAAAGCTATAGGGGATTGGGGAGGGAATTTTCAAATCCGTCCATGAAATTAATGCCTCCTTTCATGCGAAATTGCCTGTATTGTATTGGTCTTAAAGATGTTTTTCCCTGGTTTGGGTGCACTACTCCATTGCCACTTTTGAGGTGGGTTACAGGCAGAAAAAGCAAGAGGGGTGAATAAGTTTTGTCAGGTTGGCCCTCTGCATGGCCTTTCCGGGATAAGACTGAAAAGATAGACCAGGAAGCCGCCGCAGGTCGGGCAGAGGGGCTTTGGCATTGCTGGTTTCTGTTTTTTAGGTGACAGGTCGGTGAGAAAGAGTTTCATATTTTGCAGGCCGGCAAGAATAAGGATGCGGAGTCGGGCAAGAGAGATGGCGCAGTTGCTGTTCATGAAGCCGTAGTGTCGCACTTTCATGAAGCCTGAGGGCAGCACATGTTGGAGAAAGCGCCTGATGAATTCCAGGGCATCGAGGGTGACATGGCGGGCGCGATTGCTGCCTTTTTTCTGATAGGAGAAGGTAACAGTTCGATCTTTGACGGCCATGATTCTGGAATCGGAGATGGCTACCCGGAAGATATAAGGTGCGAGGTATTTCAGGGTTGCCTCGCTGTCGCCTATGGGTTGACAGTTGACGTTCCAGGCGATTTGCCAGACGCATGGATCGATTTTGTGAAGCAGTCCCTGCCTTGCCATTTCGTCTTTGAATTTGGCCCTGAAGATTTCGGAAAGCGCTCTGACCGGCAAGTAGAAGTTGTTTCGGGTTGACAGCCACTTTTTTCGGTCGGGGGACAATCCACCGGCGGGGACGATGAAGTGCAGATGGGGATGATACTGCATCTGACGCCCCCAGGTGTGGAGCACGCCGCTAAAACCCGCCAGATCAGTGCCGATGAAGCGCGGATCTTTAGCCAGTTTTTTGATGGCGCCGGCAGATGCTGTAAACATGGCGCTATAGGCCGCCTCCTGATGGGAGCGGCAGAAGGGTCGAATCTGTTCGGGCAAGGTAAAGGTTAGCAGGAAATGGTTGCCCGGCAGTCGTCGGGCAAGTTGCGCTTCCAGCCACTGGCGGCTTTTGTGATACTGGCACTGGGGGCAATGGCGATTTCCGCAGGAGCGGTCGATCAGGTGTTTTTTGCCGCAGCTGTCGCACTGATAGACGGCGACGCCATATACACCAGAGCGGCAATTGATGATGGCCTCGATAGTCTTTTTGTGCTGGATGGGCATATCAGGATATAGGGCCATATATTCAGGTCCGAAGTTACGGAAGATCTCGGCAATAGCGCCCATGATCACACCTCCCCCATGACGGTATTGATGATCTGATACGCATCTTCCATTCCTTTATTGGTCAGATGCAGGTAGATCATGGTGGTTTCGATGTTGGCATGGCCGAGCGATTTTTGGATGACACGGAGGTTGACGCCTGCTTCCAGCAGGTGCGTAGCGTATGAGTGGCGCAAGGTGTGGACGGAGACGCCCTTCTTTTTGATGCCTGCGGCGTGTTTTGCCCTTCTTAAGGCGCCTTGTACACCTTCAATGGACATGGGGATCTGGGAAGTCGGTCCATCCTGTCCGCCTCTGCCGACGGCCGGGAAGATGAGCCTGGGGTTTCGGTGGGTGCGCCAATATCGGCGCAGGAGGGTATAGGTTGACTCGGGCAGAGGGACATAACGATCCTTAGCCCCCTTGCCGCGGTGGACATGGATCATTTTCCTCTGTCCGTCGATATCGGAAACTTCCAGATAGAGACCTTCCTGGAGGCGCAGGCCACAGGAATAGACCGTCATCAGATAGGCATAGTTGTGGAAGGGGCGCACCAGTGAGAAAATCTTTTTGATCTCGTCTCTGGAGAGCACGGCCGGCAACCGTCGTTCCCTACGCGCCTGAGCGATGGCAAGCAGATGCCAGTCTCGCTTGAGGACATGTTGGAAGAAAAACTTGACGCCGGAATAACAGATGCGCATGGTGGCCGGGCTCCAGCCGGTGACGTTTTGTCGGTGGATGAAATAATCGAGCAGTTCGTCTTCAGTGATGTGATCCGGTGTTTTGTCGTAATGTTCGACAAGTTGACGCATGGACCGGAGATAGGCCTCTCTGGTCCGTTCCCCCATGCCGTTTACTTGCATGGATTTATCCATTTTTGAATGCCACTCGGTTTGGTACCACCAGTACTTTTGCATAGCTCTCTCTCCTTTTCTATGAGGGTTGATAAAATCGGAAGCCCGTTGCTTCCAAAGAGAGTATACTGCAAAAAGAAAGTGGTGCCTGCCGGTAGTGGGTGGGCTCGGTGTTTTTATGATAATGGACGGCTGGGGGTGTAATTCTGCCGCGTAAGCGGCTTACTTGAACCCGTCATTCAAGCGGACAGGGCTATCGCCCTGCCGCTTAATTCGTCGTTAGACCAACAAAAGAAAAAATATAAATGACAAGGCGCAACATATACAAACATTCCATAGACCTTAAACAACTACGCATTAAGAATACTGAGCGAAATGAATTTGCGAAACAACTTGAAGAAATACCTTATCGCGGATACGAAGTAGAAGATATAAGCGATGGAAGAAAAATAGTCATAGTGAAACCCGGCGGGAAACAAGCTTGGGGTAAGATGCGGAAAGAAGACTTTTTCGTCTTCATATACAATCCATCAGAGCAAAGCCTTTGGCAAATAACTCATAAACAGATTCTGGAGGATTTGAGTCAAAAAGCTGAAGCGGATCATACAGCAACTATTGAAATTCTTAAAGCATTTGAAAAAGTTTACAAGGGAGAAGACCCTGACGACGTATTAGGATCAGTTTCTTTGAATAATCCGATAGGCGAAAATCCTGAAGCCCTTTTGAAAGCATATAAATGGATTTGGGGACAGGAAGATGTAAATTATCCAACGGGTCAAGGAAGAGACATGTCATGGGCAGGTTTAAAAGAGCTCTTGGAATCTCTGATGAAAGAATCGTCTTTGCATTAAAATGAGGAATGCCAATGA
>JBFLXP010000366.1:0-3275 GCA_040757315.1 Nitrospirota bacterium | reverse complement strand
ACTGTTTAAAGAGGCGAAAAAGGAGTTTATCAGCTCCCGCTGATTAACAAATTTCTTTTCCAGTAATGCTCTCAATTCTCCTATATTCTGATCCTCCAAGAGCCGGTCAATTTCATAAGCCCTCTTGCCAAGTTGCCTGCAGTACTTGTCAATGATCGTTTGAGGGGCTGTTTTTCTTCTTTGAGCTACAAGGGTGGTAGCTTCTCTCCTGTCGCGCCCCAATTTTTTCACCTCGTGAATAACTTCGAGTATTTGAGACAACGCCTTAGGAACACCGTCGGGGAATTTTGGGGGAATACTGACTGCCGTCTTTTTATTTGCCTCATATAGGTAAGGCACCTCCTCCCCAAGGAGAATTCGGTTTAATACTGAATTTGGTGTGTCCTCAAACGGTTCGGCCTTGCTTTTCAGATAATTCCATATCTTTTCATCAATCTCAATCTTGTAGGTTTGCATGGCCAATTCCTCCTTTATTACTTTTTGTACAATTATACGAAAGTACTTTTAGTGTGTAAAGTAAAAAAAGGGGAGGCTATGAAGATTACGCTAAATTCATGATCGGTATAACGCTCCGCATAACCGGCTGGCAATGGAGCGCAGCGGAATTGCCAGTCCGAGTTGATGCTGTGGTGTACGCCCGGCATGGGCGTGAACTTATGGGGTGGAAGTCCCCTGTATGTGAATCCGGTTAATTTGTTGAACATATTAACCAAAATACTAGCCGAAGGCAAGGGCGGAACCGCGAGGGACCGTCCGAAGGAAGCCGGAGTGCAAAGCTATGAGCCGACGAACAGAAACGGTATATAAGGCCCAGTCTCCGGGCAAGTCAGCACGACATGACAAAGCCCTGGATTCGGGAGATAGGGTAAATATCGCGGTTGCATCGGGAAAGTTCACGTTCTTATCCGGGGAGATCTGCCCAACTCGGCGATGATCTGTGCTGTCTGAGAAGCTACCGGTCAGGCAACCGGTGAAACAAGCCTGGGCGAGCAGATTTGCTGTCGATCTGCGCGAGCGAAACAGACAGCAGGACAGCAGCATGGATCATAGCGCATCCTGTGGCAACACAGGATGTGATTGGGCAGAAGTCAGCAGAGGCCATAGTAGTCATTCCAAGAAGATGACGAAGGGCTGAACACAGAGTATGGAAAGGAGCATCTATGGGTTCTCATGACACAAAGAATCCGACAGGAGGAGTGAACATGGGGCACGTCATGGAATCGCCCGATCCAAATGGACGCCTGCTTAAAAGGATACTATCCAGGGAAAACATGCTTAATGCATGGAAGCGGGTGAAGGCAAATAAAGGGGCTCCCGGCATCGATAAGATGGCAATAGAGGAGTTCCCTGACTTCGCCCGCAATAACTGGGAGACTATCCGTGTATCTCTATTGGCAGGTACTTATCAACCCTTGCCGGTCAAGCGCGTGGAGATTCCAAAACCTACAGGCGGAACCCGCCCGTTGGGGATACCCATCGTGCTTGACCGCGTTATCCAGCAGGCCATTTACCAGGTCCTGATGCCTATCTTTGATCCGGCTTTTTCGGATTACAGCTATGGGTTCAGGCCGGGAAAGTCGGCACATGATGCAGTCTTTAAAGTGCGCCAGTATATCCGTGAGCGGTATCGCATTGCAGTGGACATGGATTTATCGAAATTCTTTGACACGGTAAATCATGATGTCCTGATGCATCGCGTCGCCCTAAAGGTCAGGGACAAACATGTCCTTCGCCTCATAGGCAAATACCTGCGCGCCGGAGTAAGCGTCAATGGCCGTCTCATGTCAACCAGAAAGGGAGTGCCGCAGGGTGGGCCTCTTTCACCGCTTTTGGCTAACATCCTTCTGGACGACCTTGATAAAGAGCTCGAAGGCCGGAGGCACAGGTTCGTCCGCTACGCGGACGACTTCATCATCGTTGTGAAGTCGCAGCGGGCAGGCGAGCGCGTGAAACTGAGCATTCAGGATTTCCTGGAAGGAAAGCTCAAGCTTAAGGTCAATCAGGACAAAAGCAAGGTAGCCCATACCGATAAAACCGGCTTTCTTGGTTTTACCTTCAGAGGGAGTAAACTCCGATGGTCAGACAAAGCCTTTCGTGAGTTTAAGCGAAGGGTCAAGGACTTCACAGGAAGAAGCTGGTCTGTCTCCATGGATTTCCGAATGGGAAAGCTCGCGGAATACCTCCGGGGCTGGATGAACTACTTTGGGATATCAGAATACTATCGAATTATCCCCGAGATAGATCACTGGCTCAGGAGGAGGATGCGCATGTGCTACTGGAAACAGTGGAAAAGGTTTCGCACTAGAATACGAAACCTTCTGAAGCTTGGCACCCATCCGGGAGTTGCTATCCCAATGTGTTTCAGCCGAAAAGGCCCGTGGAGGTGTGCTCGAACCCTGGCTACCCAGACAGGCATGACAAATCAATGGCTCAAGGACCAAGGGCTCCTATCTGTCAAAGAGCTGTGGGTGAACATTCATTACCCGACTAAGGTCCGGTCAACTCTGTGAACCGCCCGGTGCGGACCCGCATGCCAGGTGGTGTGGGAAGGGGGAGTTAATCACTCCCCTTTACCCGATTCGCTGATTTTTCTTATTTTTCGCACTGGATCGATAGGATATTACCTATTGTTTCATATTTTGCAACCAAGCCAACTTGTTTGAAAATTTCTTTGTGATCGTCCACAGATCTAGAAATTAACTTACCACTGTCCGCCAACGACTGAAGGTATTTGTCAGCCCAACGATTACTTCTGACCAACGTCGTAAAATATATTTTACCGTCCTTTGCTGTGATTGATTTCAATTGTTTCAGTAGGATACTTGTGTCACTGAGGCAGTGGAGCAGATTTTCGGAAAGGATTGTTGTGAATATGCTTTCTTGAAATGGGAGCTGTAGAGCGTCAGCGTGAAGGAAAACAAGATTGTCTGGGATCTTGCCATTTTCTTTCAACAACCTTGATTTTGCCATGCGGAGCATTTTAAGCGATTGATCCACCAAGACAACTGGCCGTTCACTATATTGACTATATGTTTTTGCTGTGAAGGCCAACGAACCACAGCCTATATCCAAAACGTGCCCATCATGTGAAGAATGCAGTGCTTCACTAGCTGTTTGAGAGAATATTTTGATGGAATAACCCCAAACAAGACGGTTATAAATTGGATTGCACGCTATCAGGTCATATATAAAACCGAACTGACTGTCATACTTATTGCCAGATTCATTATCAGGAAGGACAGAGTATATATTCGGCTCGACAGCTCTGAGTTTAC
>JBFLXP010000365.1:0-3289 GCA_040757315.1 Nitrospirota bacterium | reverse complement strand
AAAAGGTCCTTGAGTTCTGCTGCACCGTAATTGGCGGATGCATAATCCTTCTTATCCCACCACGTGATTGGCAATGACTGCTCATCCATACGCGTCTTGAAATCAATACTTATCGCACCGTTGGAGTCTCGCCGGACTCGAAATTCGTCAAGCTCCTTGGCTACACGAGTATGTCCACGTTGCCAGTTTTTCTCTATTGTCTTCCCGTTCTTTTTGACGACCGGGTAAATCGCAACTTCGCCTTTTCTGGCCTTCTCGAGTATTTCATACTCGCCCTTTTCCGCATCCCATTGCATCTTCGGAATACGGATTGAGTCGTCTCCGCTGACGAAGATCGGATAGTATAGTTTGGGTCGATCCTCGCGCTTGTCGTTGCTGCCGCTTCGGATGAAGTTTGCCCAGGCATAACGCCCTTTTGAATCTTCGTTTGGGTATCGAGCAAGAGACTTTTCCGTTTTTTCTAATCCTTCGGGTACAGCGTCCATCGTCTTACCGTAGAATAGGGCATACTCGTGAGCAGGTGCCAATCGACCTTTCGTCTTTCGCCCTGCCGGGTTTGAGCGAACAACGGCTATGCCTACCTCTCGAGGAAGGATCCCTGTAAGTAAATATCTAAGGCCAAGTACCTCTTCATCATCAATGGCCGCACAGAGAATTCCAGTCTTGCGCAACAAATCCCGAGCCACCAATAACCGACTTTCCATGAGGCAAAGCCAAGATGAATCCTTGTAATCATTCTTGTATACAATGGCTGAAGCATCCGTATTATATGGTGGGTCTATATAGATCGACTTGCAACTATTACGGTAGCGTGAAAGCATCAAGTTGAGAGCATGGAAATTGTCGCTCTGAATTATCAGACCATCTAAGAGTTCATCCAGATTACCATATTTGGCCATAAGTTGGTCGTTAAACTCACAGTCAAAGTGTTTCGTATCAAGGACAAGCGTAGGATAGGATTTTAGAAAAGCGACCCGCCTTTTCTTTTTGCTCTTGCCGTTTGTAAACAGATCGGTCTTTTCTTCATCAATGTGAAAAAGTTCTTTCCACTCCTGCCACTGCTCCTCACAGGAGGCAATGTCCGGATAGAACTTCTCATCAATGTTGCCGATCGTGATGAGGTATTGAGTCTCTGTGATGAATTTACGTTTTTCCCAGAGCATTTTCTGGAATGACTCGATTTGATCTATAAAATCAATAATGCGATTGCCGACAGACTTTATCACCCGTATGATCTGAAACCAGCCTTCGGCTCGATCCTCACCGGCGATTTCCATCTCGTCCAGATTCAGGACTTCGTTCTTGAGGTAGAAGTCAAGCTCTCGCGAGAGAAATCCTTTTAGATCCTTGTGGATGAAGAAGTCGGACGTGTTCCGTCGGGTGTATTGCCGCAAGTGATGTTCAAGATAGCTGACCGGCTCACCATCGGCAGTCTTGCGGCGTTCACTGGTCAGAGCCAGAAGCGCCTTTTCCTCTTTCTTGAGCTGTTTGGGAACATCAGATATGGCGGCGGCAATAATGGCGTCCTGTTGGTTCTTTTTGCCGAATGTGATTTCTTCCTGCTCGGTCAACGGGCGGTACTCAAATGGTATTACCAGTTCGTTGGCTTTTTCATCCCATTCAATCTCTTTGGGACGCGGGACAAAGAATCGCTTGTTACCCTTGACATTGTTCTGCTCAACATCGGCCGCCTTCAGCTTGAAATGCGCCGTTACACCGCGAGAAGTGAAGCTATAGTCGTTGAAGTACTCGGCGGTTTTGACGTAGTACTGATCGTGATTTGCCCAGTGAAAATAGACTTCTTCTCCATTGAACGGAATGGCATACTTTTGTCGCTTGGAATACCGCCTCTTGGATATGAAGTCGCCCTCCTGGTAATATCGGCTGAAGAACGAGTAGAGATGATTGAAGATTACCGCCTCAAGAGCCTCCCGACCACTACCACCGGCAGCTTTTCGCCTCAAGTCCAGATACTTCTTTCCGAGTGGAGTACTATGATAGGCTTCTGCTAGGTTTCCGTCAACATCAAGGGCATCTTTGCCCAAAGACTCTGTGATCCGGTCCGCAACCCCAGTTAGTTCCCTGGCGGCTTCTGACTGGTCGGCCAAAACTCCGCTTTCCAGTTCCTTCGTGATTGCCTTGGGCAGATCGTTCGAGATGAATTTCTCGATTACGTCCCGCTTGTGGTTCATGATCCGGTAAATACCGAAATCCAGATCGGCACAGTCGAACTGGAAAAGCTCTCGAAGAAGCTCCTGAAACCGCTCTTGAGATTCGCTGATTTTATTAGTCATTCAAAATCCCAAATAAATAAATTTAATGGCGTTTAAACCCTATATATTTCTTAATTGAGTGAAATTCACAACAGCCATTTTAACGGATTATACTTCTTTAAGCAAGAAATAAGAAATGGCTATTCGACATGTCTATCACAAAATTAACAAGGATCCAAAAATTCCTTGTCTTACCAGCCAATAAAGCTCCATTTTATCTAATCTTCAGCCGCAAGCCCCCTTTGACTGTCAATTTATGACTTAAATTAGGTATTCAATTCTTGGGATTTATAAAAACCATCAATGTAATAGTCAAGAATATTTCTATGATCATCAAATGATTCTTCACATGAATCGATCATGGAAGCCAAATAGATCCAGACGGTTTATCTTTTTTGCGAAACAAAGCCAAATCAGTTGTCATGGGAAATGTCTACATCTATGGCAATCGGAGCGGGGGGAAGGTTACCTTTTCGCGCGCTCTGAAGTCTGATCAGTTCGTGAAGGGCTCGGTAAAACTGACGTTCAATTGTGGTTTCATAGCGTAAGCTTTTATCAATTATAATCTTATCCGGTAAGGCCATGCTCATTGTATTTGCTTCAAGCTCATTCTTTTCCTTATCGCTAAAGGCCTCAATGAATTTCTTCATTGTCGCAATCTCTTTGTCTATTAGTTTGAGCATGGCTTTCTTGCAGGTCTCAGGGGCAGGCGGGTCGCCATGGTTCTCAGGATCGCCTTTCGCCTTTTGCTGACCTATTGTGCCCATGTAATTGAAAAGAGAAATGGTGTAAGCTAGCCCGCCTTTTTCAAAGCCAAAATTCTCAAATAATTCCTGTTCAGATTCCTTACTCAGACTGTCGCATGAGTCAATTTCTGATCTTTTGTCCTGAAGCAAAGTGGTTAAATGGCGTAATCCCATTGAGGACCGCTGGAGTTTGTCTTGGGAAATTCCCAATCCGGCAAACATCTTGGTATCCATAAAGTCATCTCTCTGCTTGAATGCCCAATTCCAAAC
>JBFLXP010000364.1:0-3293 GCA_040757315.1 Nitrospirota bacterium | reverse complement strand
AGGGCCGGTCAAGAGATTTCTTAATCCCAATTCGCGTTTTAAAGGCCGCGCGGATATGCTGCCCGGCGACGGCAAACCCGTTATTCTGATTTATAAGGTGGCAAAGGTGTAGAAAGGGGAGGGTAAGGGCGGGTTACCCCGCCCTTACTACTGATACACTATTGACGCTATTTTTGCTGTCAGATCGCCGAGCATATTTGTATAGCTGCCGAGTTCGTTGTCGTACCAGCCGTAGATAACGGCCTGCGTGATGGGGATTTCGATGGCTGGAGGAAGCTGCTTCAGCACGTCTCCCGGCAATTGGGAGATCTTCGATAAGTCGATCGTTGCGAAAGCGGTCCGTATATGCGTCTCATGGCCTTCAATGATCGTCGCCGGACCATAGTGGCCGATGATATCTGATGAGACATTCTGCTCCTCGGTGAATTTTATGTAGCCTCTCTTTTCTTTCTCCTCAGCATCCCTGTAAATCTTGTTGATGAGTCTTCTGTCGATCATAGGCGGCTTCCCGGCTTCCTCCGAGAAAGTGACGACGAGGATGATAAGAGAACCGCTGGATATGGGAATACGCACGGATTCGGCGATGAACCCTATCTTTTTCATTTCGGGGATGACAAGCTCGAGTGTTTTTGCCGCACCGGTCGTTGTGAGAATGATATTGTTCATGATGCTCCGGTTTTTCCGCAGGTCTGTTGCGTCGGCTGTCGGGAGTCTGTCGAGCACCTCCTGGGTGCCTGTGGCTGCGTGGATCGTGGCCATGGAAGCGCTGAGAATCTTCTGTTGACCGAAATAGTCGAGGAGCGGCTTAATCATGTAAGCGAGACAGGTGGTTGTGCACGACGCTGCGGATACAATGCGGTGTTTCGAATTGTCGAAAGTATTATCGTTTATCCCGATCACAATTGTCGTCGCGTCATCCGGCATGGGTACTCCTTTTTCCTTGATTTTGAATGGGGCCGAGACGATAACCTTTTCAGCGCCTGCTTCAAGATGGCCACGTGCAGCGCCTCCCTTCGCATCCGGCGGCAGAACCGGGTCTTTGAATTTGCCCGTAGCCTCGACAACAACCTTCACCCCGTAGTCCTTCCAGGGAATATTCATGGGATTCCGGGATTCGCGGAGGACGGTCACGGGAATCCCGTCAATCGTCATCGTGCTCTTCTCTTCATTCACATTTTCGATCACCCGCTTCGCTTTATATCCGTGCAGCAACTGGTGCAGGGAGCCGTATGTCGAATCCTTCTCGATGTAAAGGGCCACGTCCTGAAGACTCGTACCCGCTTTTCTCCCGATGTTGACGACAATCCCGGAAAAATATCTTCTGCCGATGTGATTCCAGAGAGTCAATTTTCCGATCCTGCCCAGACCGTTGATGCCCAGAATAGGTTTGCTCCCGGAAATCATGTCGATTTTTCTCTCCTCGCTCATGGTTTGTCCCCTCTCGTATTTAGATTTATGGTTCTTCTCCAGTTTCGCTCCGATTCCCCATTATCTTATTTCACAAAGCCAGCGACAAGAAGGGTCATTGCGAGTGAAGCGAAGCAATCTCGCTTTTCCGACGAGATTGCCGCGTCCCGAAAGCGTTCGGGACTCGCAATGACGAGTTAATCAAGCGTTCACCACTATTACCGCCGGATTTGGGTTATTGACTATGCCTTCGCTACACCCTCCGACATCTCTCTTGACTGATGTCTGCCGGAATATACCGATCCGTTTCTGCCGTCGATACTCAGGAATTCGCCGACCGAAATGATCTTCTCGTTGATTCTGCATTTCTTTTCCTGCTCCCAAACTGTCAGATTGTTACAGCCCACGATACAGGTTTTTCCGAGCCGGTTTGCTATGATCGAAGCATGGGAAGTCGATCCTCCGCGGGCCGTAAGAAGTCCGTCTGCCGCGGATATATGACGGATATCGTCGGGCACCGTGTCGGACCGTATCAATATCAACGGGGTGCCGGGGTCTTTTTCCCTCAGGTCCTGAATTTCGTTAAGATCAAAAACTACCCTGCCGCTCAGAGCGCCCCCCCCGACGCCTATCCCTCTCGACAGGTAACTCGATGAAAGTTTCTTCGACGGAACAAAAGCCATGAAGGTCTCTTTTCTCGTAATAGACATATCCCGCGTCTGCAGGATATACAGGCTGTCGCTCTGCTTCCCTTCAAAGGTGAATTCTATCTCCTGTGCCCCCCACCTCTCTTCATAAGTCAACTGCTTGCTGATCTTGAGGAGCCGTTCATGCAATTCGGAGAAGCTGTCCTCAAAGGAGATTTCATCCGTCCTGTCCTCGATAGGTTTCTGCACGTTCGAAACCGGCAGCGTACGCACAAGACCCGAAACGATATCCTCTCCCTGGGCCCCGGTCGCAAAATCGCCCCAGAGCATGACGCGGTCTCCTGATTCAAGAGGGTTCCTGGTGAAGAGCACGCCTGTTCCCGAATTCGTATCGAGATTGCCATAGGCCATGGCCTGAACGATAACTGCGGTTCCCCAGTTTTCCGACATGCCCATGATCTCCCGGTATGCCTGTGCTTTTTGGGAAAACCATGATTGAAAGACCTGTTCGATAGCGGTCCTGAGTTGTTTCTGCGGGTCGTCGTGGACTTCGATGCCGTGGTTCCTTATCGTCTCACGGTAAGTGAGGGCGAGCTCGCGCATCTGTTCCGGAGCGAACTGAATTTTTTTCAGGACATGGTATTTCCCTTTGTGGGAGTTCATTATCTCGTCGAATTCATCCCTTTCCATGCCGTAGGACATTCCCCAGCATTGCAGGAAGCGGCGATAGCAGTCCCACACAAACCATGGCCTGCCGGTTTTTCTGATCAGACCCTCCGCCACGGATTCGTTCATTCCGACGTTCAATAAGGAAATCATCATCCCCGGCATCGAGATGGCCCCTCCGCTTCTGACCGATACGAGCAAAGGGTTATCGTGGCTGCCGAACTGCTTGCCGGTCAGATTTTCGAGTATAGAAAGCTGTTCCCGTATACACTCCTCAATATGATCCCTGACCTGTTTGAACCTGTTAATCGCCTTCAGGCAGCGAAACACTTCCGTAGTTATGATGAATCCAGGGGGAACAGGTATGCCCAGAGAGGCAAGCTTGATCAGATTGTATCCCTTGTTTCCCAGATGAATCCTGTCGGTTGTAGCTTTGTTAGGGAAATGGATGCCCGAAAGGGCTTTCTTGGGGTCGTAGCTCAAAAGGAGATCGAGATTCTGGACGTCCAGTTCCTCCGACTGTTTAAAAAGCGTTTTCAGGATTCTGCTGATGAAGGTGTCCAGTTGCTGGAG
>JBFLXP010000363.1:0-3310 GCA_040757315.1 Nitrospirota bacterium | reverse complement strand
ATATTGAAATGTTCTATAATCGGCAGAGGAGGCATTCAGCCCTGGGATACCTGTCACCGGTAGCTTTTGAGCTGGAGGCTATGGCAGCCTAACTTAACCGAGTGTCTATAAAATCAGGGGAAGACCAGTCATCACATAGACTACGAACCCACACCTTCAATACATGAACAAGGCAATGCAGCGTCATTCATTGATGAAAGACTGTCTGCTCATAGAAGATTGGTTTTGAGGAGGATGCTTGCTATAAAGATGTTGCAACATACTAAGTTGGGGTGAAAGGGTCTTGCTTTTTAACATAGAAGAAAACATTGAATATCAAAACGTTAAGGGAGAATTGATTCTCTCCCCTCTGTGTCCTCTCAAATTATCAATGAATTCATGGAAGATAATTATACACAGAAAGAATTACAGATGAGTCACAAATACGGACGAGTTAAGAACAGGAATGATGAGAGCAAGTCATCCCGACGTTTTCGTCGGCAACTGAAGGACAATTGCAATTATCCTTATCCATGCTGGGATGTCGCCGAACCGCGATCTCTAACTAAGTGCTTGAATTAGAAGAAAAATAGATTGCCGCACTACGTTCGCAATGAAGCAGGAGCGCTTTTAAGCGTCTGTTAAAAAGATTCATAGCCGATGCGAGAAAGTACTTGCTGCCTTAAATTAGCTACGCTTTTCTTCCCCATATCCGCCCAATCCTTTCTTCAGCATGCTCAACGATGAAGAGTATCTTCTTATGCCTTGCCTCTTCGATTTTGGCCAACAGGGTGTCGATCTCGGCCGGTTTTTCCAGAAAATCCATCGCTCCTTCTTTTACAGACTCCACGGCCTTTTCGATCGTGCCGCGTCCTGAAAGCATGATAACCTGAAGTTCGGGGTTTTCTTTCCTGATACGCCTGAGCGTTTCGATGCCTCCTATCCCCGGCATCATTAGATCGAGAACCACTGCGTCGTACGCCGTGTCCTTGATTTTAGCCAGAGCATCTTCTCCGCTGGCTGCTGTATCAGCCTTGACGTCATGCTTTTCCAACCGCTGGGACAGTACATCAAGAAATTTGTCCTCGTCGTCGACCAGGAGCACCTTCGTTGTTATTTCGTGCGCCATATTTACGTTCCTCCCATTCTGTTAAAGTCTTGCCTTTGTCTCAAGGATACTATGCTACGATATCAAAAACAAGCAGGAAAACAAAGCGCAAATTGACACGGACAAGGCGTTTCCCTAAACTATTCCGAACAGGGAGACCTGGAATAATTCATGAATTTATCAGACAAGATTAAGAACATTATCCTGAAACCCAGGGAGACCTGGCCGAAGCTGAAGGATGAGCAGACTACGCTCGGGACGCTCTATATTTATGCCGTAATACTTGCCGCCGTTCCCACCGCTGCAAAGCTAATCGGCATAAACCTTATCGGTTCACCGATGATGGAAATTACCTATGGAAGTTTCTCGGTATCCTATTTCTGGAGTGTCGTTTTTTCGTATATCCTGTCCCTCGTCGGCATCAAGATCATCTCTTTCATAGCCGATGCCCTCGCGCCCCGCTTCGACTCGCAGAGGAACATGCTGAACGCAACAAAAGCAGTCATTTATTCGTGGATACCTTACTGGATAGCGGGTATCCTATATCTCATCCCTTATTTGTCCGTGGTCGTCATTCTCGCTTCGTTCTACAGCATATATGTCTTTTGGATCGGGCTTCCGGTCATGATGGGGACGCCGAAGGACAGAGCGACCGCTTATGTAATCGCTGTGGTTGTGATCAGCACGCTGGTATTTTTTCTTATGGGGGCAACAGCGGGTCTGATACTTGCAGGGACTTCGTTGTTTTAGCCTGGATAATTCGCAAACGCATGATGAAGAGGGCAAACGCGGCATCATCGCGCATTCCGGGTCCCGATAGGAATCGGGACCTCTCCGTGAGCCGTAGGCTCTACGAGTCCTCGCGTGTCGCATCTCAATTCATTCTTTTCTCTCTTAATTTCAGAAGTTGCTGAATGGCGAAATTATCGGCAAACTTCTCGGTTCGCAGATAAAGGTTTTTCAGTTCCCGCCTTCTCCGTGCCGACCGTCTTCCCCCTGATAAGGAGTGATTGATCAGCGCCGTAAAGTAGCACTCATTTCCGGCCTCTCTCGTGTGGCCGACCTCGTGAAGGAAGAGAAAGCTGTAAAGTTCATCAGGTTCTATGGTAACGCCGATCTGCTCACTCAGCCGTTCACAGACAGCAACGCGGTCGAGATCGGGATTCAGATAGATATTATAACGTCCGCCATGGCCCTTTGAGAGCGTTGTGAAGGCAAGCCTCCCATCGGACCAGGACCCGTTCATATCGCCCTCAAGGCCGATATAGTTAAGGTTATAATCCCGGGCATACTGCAGAATGAGATCAGTATCCATGAATTTGCTGAACATGCTGACTTTCTCCAGATCATCGGCGACCTGTTTCGCAAAGAATCCCTTGTTGCCATCCGCCTCCTCTTCGGTTTCGATAACGCCCATAAAGGGCAGTTTGAATACAAGGGTCCTCTCATCGATCCGTCTTAACCTGGCAGAGCAAATCCCCAGGATGTAATACATCAGCCCAATTCCGAGAATCAACCCGAGGATAATGAATAATAGGAAAGAACCGTCTGACATCATTGCTGCCTTTTAGATATGGTCTAAAGCAAGGGATACCTTGTATTTGTTTAACTGTCCTTTCATTAAATATAGCACAAATTTCCTCCACCAAAAAATTCCACTTTTGAAGCTGCATTCATTCAGGAAAAGAAAGATCCTGTGTACGACTCATAGAAAAACGAGTTCAGGATGGCTGCAGTGGGTGGGTTACTTCAATTAAGGGTGGTTAATTGGCCGGACTGCTTCGTCGACTGCCTTGACGCGGTTGAGAATCTTTTCCAGGTCGGCGAGCTTTATCATGTTCGGGCCGTCGCACAATGCCTTATCCGGTTCGGGATGAACCTCCATAAACAGCCCGTCAACGCCGACAGCGACGGCAGCCCGTGCAAGCGGCTCCGCAAACTCTCTCCGGCCGCCCGAACTTTTTCCCATTCCCCCCGGGAGCTGAAGGCTGTGCGTGACATCAAAGATTACGGGATATCCAAACGACCTGATTACCGGAAACGCTCTGAAGTCCACGACAAGGTTGTTATACCCGAAAGACACGCCCCGTTCGGTGATGGATACGCTCCGATTTCCGGTGGAGACAAATTTTTCTATGATGTTTTTGACGTCCCAGGGCGCAAGGAACTGGCCCTTCTTGATATTCACCGGCTTCCCCGTATTCGATGCCGCAAGGATAAGGT
>JBFLXP010000362.1:0-3328 GCA_040757315.1 Nitrospirota bacterium | reverse complement strand
CTTTTTCGACAATGGAGACCTGGAAACCCTGGTCGGCCAGTGAGAGCGCGGCGGTCATGCCGGCGATTCCGCCGCCTATGACCATTGCAGAGTGTGTAACCCCTACCGTCTCACTCTTGAGAGGTTCGAGGAGACGCGCCTTCGCTATAGCCATCTTCACAATCTGTATCGCTTTTCTTGTAGCCTCTTCCTTATGTCCCATGTGGCACCAGGAACATTGTTCGCGGATGTCGGCAAGATCGAAAAGATATTTGTTCAGACCGGCATCACGAATCGTCTCCTGGAAGAGCGGTTCATGAGTCCGTGGAGTGCAGGACGCCACAACCACCCTGTTCAGGTTCATCTCCCTGACGACTTTTCTGAGCATCTCCTGACTGTCCTGCGAGCAGGCATAGAGAGTATTCGTTGCATATACGACTCCCGACAGATCTTTTACAGCATCGACAACTTTTTCGACTTCGACAGTGGAAGCGATATTTATTCCGCAGTGGCAGACGATGACGCCGATCCTCGGCTCTTCCCCTTTCAAATCCCTCTCGGGAGGAAGCTCTTTGGTAGCCGTCTCTGTTCCACGTGCCTCACCCAGGAGGGCCATGACTTCACCCGCCACGGCGCTCCCTTGCATAACGGTTTCCGGTATATCTTTCGGTCCCTGATAAGTCCCCGTAACGAAGATCCCTTTTCGTGTCGTCCGAACCGGCTTGAGCGGAGACGTCTTGGCAAAACGATAGGAGTTCGTCTCAATCCCGAAAGTCTTTGCAAATTCCAATGCATCCTTACGTGGCTCAAGCCCCACGGAAAGAACCACCATGTCAAAGGTTTCGTCAACAAGTTTTCCGTCCTCCGCGGCGTAGCGAAGAAGCAGATCGCCTGTGCCCGGCTCCTCGCGGACAGCGGATATCATGGCACGACGATACCGCACGTTGTATTCATTCCTGGCACGTTCAACATATTTGTCGAAGTCTTTTCCGAAGGCGCGCATCTCCATAAAGAAAATTGTCGGTTCTATTCCCGAATCGTGCTCTCTTGCGATTATCGCCTGCTTTGTTGCATACATGCAGCAGACTGAAGAACACCACGGGTTTGCATTGTGAGAGTCCCTGGACCCCACACACTGAATCCAGGCGACTTTTCCTGGATGCTTTCCGTCAAGGGGTCTCTTTATTTCTCCTTTATAGGGACCGGACGCCGAGAGAATACGTTCGAATTGGATCGCCGTTACGACATTCTTCCATCTGCCGAGTCCGAATTCTCCCCTCGCCGTTGCGTCATAGCGGTCAAGCCCCGGGCAAAGGATGACAGCTCCAACATTTAAATCAAGTTCCCTTCCTGTATCTTCATAGTTGATGGCGCCGGCCTTACAGGTCTTTTCGCAGATGCGGCAGCGGCCTTTCGTAAAATAGAGGCAATTGTTTTTATCGATGGCCCTGGTATTCGGGACAGCCTGCGGGAACAATGAGTAAATAGCCTTGCGCACTGTGAGTCCTTGCTCGAATTCACTCGAGACTTTTTTAGGGCATTTTGACTCGCAATCACCACAACCGGTGCATTTATCGGGATCGACATACCTCGGGGCAATTTTTATTTTGACCTTAAAATCTCCGGGCTCACCTTCAACGGAGACCACCTCAGACAATGAATGGATATCGATATTCAGGTGACGGCCGACTTCAACCATTTTCGGCGATATCATGCACATAGAGCAGTCGCCGGTCGGGAAAGTCTTATCGAGCATTACCATAGTCCCGCCGATCGACGGGTCCTTCTGGACCATGTGAACCTTAAAACCGCTGTCGGCAAGATCGAGCGCCGCCTGCATTCCCCCGATGCCGCCGCCGACGACCAGGACAGAGCCTTTCTTCATGGCTGACATTCTTTCATTCATATAAGCTTCAATTCCCTCAGTAGCCCAAGAGAATCCACAAAATGCCTGTCCATACACATCTCCCGGTGTGAAAAGCCCATGGCGATGCCCACAAGTTCCGTAATAAAAAAAACAGGCAACTGCTTTTCTATCCCATAACGTTCGCGCACCTGGCCCTGATATGCATCCATGTTCATCTGGCACATCGGACAGGTAGTAACAAAACAGTTCGCCCCCCTTGCGAGAGCGTCCTTCATTATCCGGGACATGAGAAACAAAGCCGTATCGGTATCATTCACCGCGGCTGAAGCCCCACAGCAGTCCGTTTTGTAGCCCCAGTCAGGAGGCTCTGCTCCGACAGCCTTGCACAGGCGCTCCATAGCCTGGGGATTTTCAACACTTTCAGAGATTCTCATATCACAGGGAAATCTCGTCAGGAGACACCCATAGTAGCATGCAGGCCTGAGACCTTCCAACTTCTTTATCGCCTTCTCTGCAAGCCTTCCTGAAGTCGCCCCTGACAAGAGGATATCGAGGATGCTCGATATCCTTATCTTTCCCTCGACCTTCTTGGAAAGCTCCATGTTTATTCTATCCTTCAACTCAGTATTCTCAGTCAGTATTCTTTGCGCGGACACCGAGCGGTTGTAGCAGGATGAGCAGGGGATAAGCATCTCCGAAAGACCGCTCGCATCGGCGATGCCAAGATTACGGGCGGGAAGCGCTACGGACAGAAAGTCGTCTGTTTTGCCTGCCGATGTGGCGCCGCAGCAGTTCCAGTCCTCAATCTCTTTCAGGTTTATCCCCAGATGCCCCAGCACTTTCCTGCACTGGATATCATAAAGCTCTGAAGAAGCGTGGAGCGAACATCCGGGATAATAAGCTACTTGCAAGTCTCAGCCTCCGGCCTTGTCCTTGGCCTTCTTATACAGTCGTTTGATTTCAGAGAGTCTCTTGATCCTTCCAAAGCGCAAATGCATCCGATTCTTCTTCATCATCGAAAGACCCAGTTTTGCCTGGTTTTTCATTTCACCGGCTACAGCCTTCCATCCCCCGCCATGTTTCAACTCCTTTTTCGCGTTCTCCATTTCATACAAAGCCATAAATTCAAGCTCGTTGACACGGCCGAAGTGAGAAGCCGACTCTAAGAATGCATTATGAAAAACGGCAACTTTAGGCAAAAGTGGTTGGATATGGGCTTCCTTGGACATCTGCTTAAGTGTTTCAGTGATCCTTGCGGTCTGTATGTTGTTCGGGCAGCGCGTACCACAGGTATAGCAGGCAACACACTTCCAGACGAGAAGGTTATTCAGGACTTCCTCCCTTTCACCGAATATGATCATCCTGATCAAACGGTCAGGCGTGATTCCTGTCTCGTCTCCTACCGGACAACCTGCCGCGCACCGCCTGCACTGATAACAGGCGAGCAGATTCTGACCTGATCTTTCCATCACCTCTTGAACC
>JBFLXP010000361.1:0-3347 GCA_040757315.1 Nitrospirota bacterium | reverse complement strand
AGATTCAACAACTCGGAAGACGAGCTGGGCATTTTTCTGAAAAAAAAATTTCTGGCTCATCATCAAGACGGCGCGAAAAAGGTTCGGCGCCAATTTCGACCTCGATGAAATCGTATCGGAGGCGGCAGCAGCGTACGACAGGATGAAATACTATCACAACCGCAGAAAACCCACCAAGCATACATCGTCGTACATATGGTTTCTCAATAAGCAGCTCGACAGATCTTCCAGGCAAGGTGTCGTGACGGACAAGACCTGGGACAGCAGGCGATACTCCGAAAACGGCAACGGCATGGAAATGCCGGATTTCAATGATGCCATGTTTGATCGGCTGAGCCATGACAGTTTCTTCGCTGACGACGGGTCACCGCTTGAGCCGGAGGAAGAGATGTTTTACGGCTCCTCGCTGATCGATCCTCATGAGATGGAGGAAGACAGGGAGGAGTCCGCTCTTGAAGGAGAAGAGGAGAAACCGCTCGCCGGAGAAGGCAATTCGAGCAGATCCAGGGCGCATTCCTACGGTCCCAGATATCTGATCTGCTTCGAAAGCTTTAAGGGGCTTTTGTCTACGGACCTCTATATGGTCCTCAGCGCCCTGTCGGAAAGGAAGATGCATCGAAACCGGAGGCACTGTGAAAGGCTTCTCGAAAGCCGCCGTTCGATAGGCGATGTCTGCAGACTTCTCAGAAGCAATCTCTGCCACGAGATTTCTCAGGCAGGACATCGGCTTTATGTCGCGGTATGCGTCAACGGCACCTGCAATAACATTCTTGTGGCGGCACCCTCCGAGGAAGAGGCGAGAAAACGTCTCGTCCCATATGGCGAAACGCTGGAACTCCGGATGATGGATGCCGTCTCAGGAAAACTGAAGGAGCTGTGTGCCCTTGCATAGCGAAAAGTTCATTTCGTTGGCCTTCAATCTTCCTACTGACAGGAACCACGCAGTCATGTTTAACAAGGACAGAGGTGGACACTATCTCTGCGCCGAAGGAAGAAAGTAGTAATGGGCTGGGCCACTCAAAAAGAAGTCATCCAGCATTATCATATGCTGACCAAGAAGGAGGCGATTTCCCGTCAGCTTGCGGTATCATCCGCAATCGCCGCGATACCCACTCTCACCTATTTCATCTGTCCAGCGTTACATAAGGCGATCATCTGTCTAACCTTGCCCTATTACGTCTTCGTCCTTATCGACATCCTGCTCCCAAACCACAAACTCTCCTCCATGTTCCGGCACAAAACGCAGAGAATAAAGAAGACGGAGAACCCTCAGACCTCAGTGGCTGCAGAGGCCGGCAATAGCGACGATAGGGCATCGAGCGGCAAAAGCGGCCGCAATGGAACTGAGTCCAAGGAAGTCGGGGGGGAACAGAACTCCGACAACCCCCAGCCCGACTGGGCACTCCACGAAGTAAGCCCGAATAGGGAATTGACACTCCTTGGAAGATTACTAACGTCGGAGAAGATGCTCAATAGGGCCAAAGCCGGTGTCTCCATAATCGCCGCGACCCCCTTTTATTTTGTTACCCTTGCTGTATTCCCCGCGCACTTCGTCCTTTTCATGACATTCGTCATTATGGCCGGCGCCGCAATGATGCTTCTTTCTTCTTTTCTGCTTCACATAGAGTCGCTTGAGATCGACGAGTTACCCGAAGAGCTCAGGGACAGGATATACCTCTCCATCTACAAGAAGCTTTCATTCTCCCGAGGCTACTATTTCCTGGGCGAAGTGGACGGGAAGAAGATCGGCCTTCCCAGGATGATGCGCTTTCTCCATACCCTGATCGGAGGACCCACGGGCGAGGGTAAATCATCGGCCCTGATAATACCGCCGCTGCTCTTCGACGCCGACAGTCCCGGCTCGGCTGTCGTCCCGGATGCAAAATCGCCGGAGCTCTATAACTGGGTGGCCGGCAGGTGGCTCAAGTCCGGGAAGAAGGTCTACCTCTTCGATCCCTGGCATCCGGAGACAATCGCGCTCAATCCTCTCCTGGGAGCGGACGAACAGGAGCTCCTGACGATATGCGATGTCATGCTCAGGGAGAAGGAGGAAGCCATAGGGAAAGAGGACCTCTTCTTCAAATCGAGGACGAGGTATCTGCTCTACGCGATCCTTAAGCTGGTGCAGACATTCAAGCCTGAATACTGCAATCTCGCCACTGTCTTCAAGATAAGCGAATCTGTCACCACCCTCGAAAAATTCATCAATAGCGCCGACGATTATATACAGGCCATCTTCGACGATTTTCACAAGCTCAACAGCGAGACTCGGGTCAACGCGCTCACGAGTATCAGGGAGAAACTCGAGCCCTTCATGGAAGAACCCGTCAGAAAGGCGTTCAGTAAGAAGGAGTTCGACCTCTCCATGCTGTTCAGGGAGAACCAACCGTGTCTTTTGGTCTTAGGCTGTCCCATCCACAAGAAGGAGCCGGGCACCAAACTGACGAGTCTCATAATAAATCTCGTGATCAACATGGCCTTCGAGGAGAGGACCCTGATGAAGCAGGCTCTCCAGAGGGGCGAGAAGGCCATGACGCCAAACGACCTGTACTTATATCTCGATGAGTTGAGAAATCTGAAGGTCACCGGCCTGCCGGACCTCGTGTCCATCGCGCGTGAGACCAGGACGCATGTAATTGCGAGTGTCACGGATTTAGGTTTTCTGAAGTACTATCGGGACGATTACGGTTCGCTTATGTCAAATTTCAGGACTAGGATCTATATGCGCGGGCTTGACTACGATTCCGCCAAATATATATCGGACAGTCTCGGAAAGGAGAGGGTGGCATCATACCGGCTCTTTAGGGGACTCATGGTCTCTCAGGAAAGCCTGAACCTGCTTGACCCGGACAAGGTTACGAACATACCTGAGGACAAGATAATCTGCTTTACCGCGAAAACCAACCCCTTCATAGCCAACAAGGTCAGCATATACAAGCGTAAGTGGCTCCAGAGAATGAAGGTGGCTCCGCCCAAGGAGATCAGGAAACTCTATGAACTGTGGGGCGATGCCCGGGAGCCACTCGCAGACCTCGTGCTCCCAACGCTCAAGGACGGGGACTATGACATATCGGCTATAAAGGGACCGCACAAGGTGGAGATACGGAACAAGGGGCTTATCACCGAAAAGGGCCATCGTGACCGGATCGGAGGAGGAAAGGCCAGATTCCCCAGGAATCACGACAGCGTCGAGGTCCAGCCGGAGGGCTACAATGACGGCAGCCTCAGAACGGATGAGGAAATCGCGATGACCGCCGATGATTCTCCCCGATAAATATATGTTTGAGACGAAGGAGCAGGCATGAACCAACAACAAAGCAGCGTAGGCTTGAATTTTACCCCGCCCG
>JBFLXP010000360.1:0-3368 GCA_040757315.1 Nitrospirota bacterium | reverse complement strand
AACGAGCAATACTTTTCTCTTCTTCTCCGGCATCCCTTTCTTTCCACGTTCCTTGCTGCCGCTCACTGGGGAAGCAATCAAAATGTTCGCAATGTCTCCGGACTGCCAGTTGTCGTTCGTTCCAGTTTCATCTTTCACCGTCAGTCATTACAACAATAATCGTGCCAAGAGGTCCGGAGCCCATAACTATGCGGTTTTGTTGGATTTTCGGAGATATTGCAGAACACTTCCTCAATCCTCTTTTTGTTGCACAATGCAACTAAGACTTTTTTTCCTTTGCCGAGCGGTGTAAAAACGACCCTTCACATTCTGTTTCAAAAAATGACGCTCCAATTGCATTTTGCAACATGCGTTCGTTCCGGTGGGCCGCTGATTGCGCTGGAGAACGCCGAATTGTTATATTGTGTAGAGGAGAAGGCCTTAATTGAAGATTTTTGGAAAAGAAGAAGACAGGGAGCACCGGGCTGCGGTCGAGGAACTGTCCGGGCGCATCGCCTCGGTTCAGATGCCCGCCAATGTGAGGGAAATCGCCGAAAAGGAGGTCGCCCTTCTGTCCAAGATGAGCCCCTCCACAGCAGAGTATACAATCGGTCTTACCTATATCGAATATCTTTCAGACCTGCCCTGGAATAAGAAAACTGCAGATATTGTGGACCTGGCGCGCGCAGAAAAGATTCTGAACGAGCGGCATTATGGTCTGTACGAGGTCAAAGAGAGGATTCTTGAGCATTTGGCGGTAAAGATTCTGGTGATGAATAGAAAACCGCGCATAATGGTTATCGATGACGAAGAAGCTGCGAGAAAAAATCTCACGCACATCCTGGAAAGAGAAGAATATACCGTGGTTCCTGCTGCTACCGGCAGAGAGGCGCTGCAGAAACTCGAATCAGAAGATTTCGATATCATTCTGACCGATCTGAGAATGGACGAAGTCGACGGTCTTGCTATCCTGGAGAAATCTAAAACAAGGCATCCCGACGCAAAAGTGATAATGATTACGGGATATGCGACCATCGATTCAGCCGTGGATGCGATCAAGAAAGGCGCCTTCCATTACATCGCGAAGCCCTTCAAGCTCGAAGAAGTCCGGTCGGTCGTGAAGCAGGCGATTAAAAAGAAGCTATCGACAATTTCGTCCAGAGGCTCGATTCTCTGTTTTGCAGGCCCTCCGGGAACCGGAAAAACGTCGCTGGGCAGGTCTATTGCCGATGCCCTCGGCAGACGATTCGCAAGGATTTCATTGGGGGGGATGAAAGACGAAGCCGAGATCAGGGGACATAGAAGAACATATGCGGGAGCTATGCCGGGCCGGATTATCGAGGAGATCCGGCGGGCAGGGTTCTTGAACCCCGTCATGATGCTCGACGAGGCGGACAAGATCGGACAGGATTTCAAAGGTGACCCCGCATCCGCGCTGCTTGAGGTTCTCGACCCTGAACAGAACCAAAGCTTCATAGACCATTACCTGGATGTTCCTTTTGACCTGTCGGGCGTGATGTTTATTGTTACCGCGAATATTGCCGACAATATTCAGGAGCCGCTGAGAGATCGGATGGAGATTATCGAATTCTCAGGATACACCGAGGACGAAAAGATCCGGATTGCCTCTCGCCACCTGGCGCCAAGACAGATCCGCGAACAAGGGCTGGCCGATTACCCTCCTTCTTTCACCGAAGAATCGCTCTCCAAAATAATTCAGGAATATACCCGCGAGGCCGGTATAAGGAACCTTGACAGGATGATAGCTACCGTATGTCGAAAGATCGCGACAAGCTTTGTCCATCACAAAGAGGCGATCGGAAAAATGACCGTCACACCGGACCTTGTCGAGAGATATCTCGGCCCAAGGAAGTATTTTTTTGAAGTCGCTGATGCAAAAAACCGAACGGGTGTGGCTACAGGACTCGTGTGGACCGAGGCCGGTGGAGACATAATTTTTATAGAAGCTGCAAGGATGAAAGGACATGGAGAGTTGACCCTGACCGGCTCTCTGGGCACTGTTATGTGCGAATCCGCAAAGGCCGCTCTCAGCTATATCAGGAGTAACGCCTCCAGTTTCGGCGTGCCCGAAGATTTCTTTGACAATCAAGATATTCATATTCATGTCCCGGCCGGTGCGATACCCAAAGACGGACCTTCTGCGGGAGCTGCGATCGCCGTTGCACTGCTCTCGCTGCTGAAGGAAATTCCTGCAAAAAGAGAGGCGGCTGTTTCCGGTGAGCTGACCCTGAGCGGCAGGATTCTTCCCGTGGCCGGCGTCAAGGAAAAGATACTGGCCGCCCGGCGTGCTGGAGTGAAGACCGTCATATTGCCTCTTAAAAACCGGGTGGACGTGGACAACCTCAATGAAAGCATTAAGAGCGGCATCGAGATCCTCCTTTTCGACAAAATGGAGGCGATTGTGGACAAAGTGCTTCCTCAGTGACTCTTTCTGCGCCATTTTTTTGCCGGATCGGCAGTCTCTCCGCCTTGCCTCATCCCGTTGCTATTTGCAATAGCTGAAGTTATATAATAAATGTAATATGTACGAATTTCATACAAGTATCCGCCAAAAAATAATCTTTGGCTATATTCTCGGGGTTGCCGCTCTTATCGGATTATCTACCGCGATAATCGTGGATCTCTGGTATATAGAGAAGAGAGTCCAGCTTGAGGCTACGGTCACCGAATTATTCGACGAAACGCTCGAGATGAGAAGGTTCGAGAAAAACTTCTTCTTGTACAACCAGAATGAGGACTACAAGGAGAATTTGAGGTACAGCACAGAGGCTCTTGAAACAATCGGAAAGAATCGAGACGCCTTCAATACGCTTGGAGTTTCGCCTCAGGTCGCGACGGCTGAGAAAAGCCTGGCGGAATACCAGAAGCTGGCCGTCGGTTTTGCACAAGAAAAAGACATTTCGGGGCGAACTTTTTTGGAAAAGAAGATAAGGGACAAAGGAAAGGAGATCATCGAGACAACCGAATTCATTTCGAATAGTGTGCGGCAGAAGCTGCAGAAGGCGTTGAACAAGACGCAGAAAATCATTATCTTTTCTCTTTTCTTTTTTTCGGTTATCGGTCTGGCCGTCGGCCTGATCCTGTCGCGGGCGGTAGTTCGGCCGCTTAAATCTCTGGAAGACAAAATGGACCAGATAGCCCACGGAAGACTCCAGTCTATTGTACTCCGGTCCAGAGACAGGGAAATCGTGTCCTTTACCCGGGCTTTCAACAAAATGCTTAAAGAACTGGAATTGCGGCGCAAGCGTCTCGTTCAGACGGAAAAACTGGCCTCGTTGGGAACGCTTTTGTCGGGAGTCGCCCACGAACTCAACAACCCCTTATCGAACATCTCGTCTTCATGCCAGATTCTCACGGAAGAACTGGCC
>JBFLXP010000359.1:0-3380 GCA_040757315.1 Nitrospirota bacterium | reverse complement strand
CTTTTAAGCTGTTCACAACAGAAGTCTCTATGAACCATCCTGTCTCTTCCCCCTGACCTGGAGCCCGAGCGACCGGGTGTGGTCGTCTTCACCCGAGATGGCCAACGCTTCTTCCATTATCTTCCCTGCTTCATCGGACTTTTTCATCTGAATGAGAATGTCGGCGAGCATGAACCTCAGCATTCTATTCACCGGATAAAGCACTACAGCTTCCCTGAACAGTTCTTCGGCTTGCTGCAGCCGTGACAGCGAAAGAGCCGAAGAATAATAGTTTTTGGCTATGTCCTGATGAGCCGGAGAGAGAATGAACGCCTTCTCAAAAAATCTGTATGCCTCTTCTCCGCGGGAAAGCTGCTTTATCCTTCCGATATTAGCATATGCCTCGGCAAACCCTCTGTCGGCCTGGAGTGCCTTCTGAAATAACTTCTCTGCTTCCTCACCGTTCCCGGCAGCAAGTCCTTTTATATTCAGCGCTGCAGAGGATGCTGCGTTCATTGCCAGTATCCTGTCCGCATATTCACGAGCTTCCCTGTACTGCTTCATTCCGGCCATGCATCTTGCGGCAAGCTCCAGCCACCGAATATCCTGCTTCAGGCCGGCCGCCATGCTCTCGATAATGCCCCATGCCTCCGAGAATTTCTTGTTCTCCAGCAATATAGCGGCCAGGCTGTAATGCACGCGGTTGTCATCTGCATTCAGTCCGCCCGCCTCGATGAGAGTCTGCACCGCGCTTTCCACGCGGCCCATCTGAGACAGTTCTCCTGCTGTATTGATTGCGTTTAATGTCAATATTTTTTTCTGCGTCGCGCTGTCAACCTGGCTCCACTTCCCGGTAAAGAGATCCCTTGCCGCGCGGGCAGCCTCGTCTCTCTTTTGTGCAGAAGTGTCCTCCTCTCCATGACGGTATAGAAACACGTCGCCTGCGATGACGATGCCGTAACCCTCCATGGCAGCCCTCCAGCAGAAATCGTCGGCCGCAGCGTCTTGCACGGCGAATCGTTCATCGAAGAGGCCGACATTGTCCGCCAGATCGTGCCTGAAGACCATGCAGCATCCCGATATCTTCCGTGAAGGCAACCGCCGGTACCTGTACTTTTCCCTGTAGGCAGCGGCAAACCTGTCGAGATTTTCGAGTGAACCGTATCCCGCCGTTACGTTCTGCCGGCCCCCGGCATTTGTCGTCATAGGGCCGACAACGCCTGCATGAGGCGAGACATTCAGGCATTCGAGCATTCCCCCGAGCCACTCCTTCGAGACCACAACATCGTCGGTCAGGACGGCAATATACTGACCCGATGACTCGCCGATGCCTTTATTGCATGCCTGTGCGTACCCGCCGGGCTCTTTCTCCATCGCTATCAGCTTAAAGTCCCTGTCTTCATTCGCCTGCTTCCGCAGCCACTCCATCGCCTTTGGAGAGGAACCGTCAGCAAGCGCAATGACCTCATGAAGTTCAGGTGTATTTTTCCTTATGCTCTTGATGCATTTCTTTGTGCGTGAAAACTGGTCCGAGGTGATTACAATCACCGAAGTAAGGCCGGACGTCCGTTTCTTGCGGCTTAACGATCCCGTGCCCGCCCCGGCGAATTCCAGAACAGCTTCCCGGTATTCAGCCTTGTCCGCCGTCGCCGGCTTCTTACTCAGCAGAACCGATTTCCATTGGAGCAGGTGCTGTCTAAACTCCGGTTGGGGCCTGGAGGTTTTTTGTTCAAGCTGCTCAAGCGCGGATAGTCCCCTTTCAACGTCTTCGATTGTGGCCAAATATTTTGGGAGATATTCCAAATAGATTCTTTTCTGTTCTTCGCCGGTGATGTCAGGGTTCCTGTGCTCCATACCCCCCGGCGAGTAAAAATACAGCCCAAGGAAATCGGATATGTGGAGGAATTCAGATCCCGCCGCAATCCGCAGCCAGAATTCCCAGTCTCCGGCGACCGTAAATGCATCATCAAAATAGCCATACTCATCATGCAGGGATTTTCTCCACATGGGCTGGGGTCCCACAAAACAACCGATAGCCAACAACTCCCTGCCGTAATCCAGCCAGGAATAAGAACCTGCGGGAGTATGCCGCTCAAAGGTTTCATTTTCCCTTTCGGTAATAATCGCATCCGCATAGACAAGGCCGTTTCCGGGGTTTTGATCGAGAGCGTCAGCCATGACTTCCAGAGCGTCCCTGCGGTGCCGGTCGTCCGTATTTGCATTTGTGATATATTTCCCCCCGGCTGCCTTAATGCCTCTGTTCCATGCCGCATAAACCGTTTCACGGTTTTCTGTTCTTATATATTTAATGGCGCGGTACTTATTCCGGAATTCCTCAACAATCGCTTTTTCGTTCTGTTCTGAACCGCTGTCGACTACGATTATCTCGAGTTCATCTTTTTTGAAGAGCGTCTGATTTGTAAGGTCTTCGAGGCATCCCCGGATGAATTTTTCCGAATTGTATGTCGAGACGATTGCGGAGACCTTAAAATCTTTCTTTTCATCTGCCTGTTTGCTTTCTCCCGGCGGCGTGAAACGTACATATTCGCTTGCCTTCTGCTGCGCGCTGTCAATTGATTTTGATTTCAGCGCGTCATTGACAATGCGCAATTTGTTCTGTGCTTCAGCATAAGCCGGATACGCCCTCAGGACAATATCAGTCAGCAGTTGTTTGGCAAGCTCCAGTTCTCCAAGTCTCTGCGCAAGATCGGCGGCAAGATAGGCGGGCCTCCATACATAAGCCGTCTGCCAGCAGGCTATAGCCGTCTTATAGGCTTCAAGCGCCTCCGGCAGCATCTTCCGTTTTTCGAGCGCCAGCCCGTAATAGTAATAAATGAACTGGTTCTTCTGCTCAATGAGAGGGAGTGATCCGAGGAGAAGATTGAATATTTCAGAATCCATACCGGCGACTACGGATTCGTCCTTCTCGATCTGGTATTGATTGTATGCCCTCGATTCCATATAAGCCGCTTCGAGATTCACCATGGCAGGATAAATCTGCTTCCATCCGGGACATTTGCTGATGGTGTAGATCAGACGTCCCGGCGTATCCAGCGGATCGGAGGGATTCAGAGGAATATCCTTGATGTCCTTTAGAATCTCCTGAATCGCCGAAACAAGTTTCTGCCCCGTATCCTTCCATGAGAAGCGCTTGACGTTTTCGAAACCTTTGCGGACAAGTTCGCTGCGGACGTCCGGCCGCTGAATTTTGATCAGCGCGTCCCTCATTTCTGCCACATCGACCTCATCGACATAGAGCGCCGCATCGCCTGCAACCTCAGGGAGGGAGGAATTGCGGCAGGTGATGACCGGGCATCCCGACTTCATGGCTTCGAGGACGGGAAGGCCAAAACCTTCATACCGCGAGGGATAGACGAGGGCCAGTGCGCCGCTGTATGCCG